>JBBQDI010000042.1:0-8671 GCA_038319505.1 Burkholderiales bacterium | reverse complement strand
GGAGCGGACCAAGAGTGTGAACGTATTCGGTCCAGATTCGGTGATCCTCGGCGGAAAAAAGCCCCTTTTCGATAGCAAGTTCGCGGACAGCCATTTCGAGTATCTCGAAATCGCTGACTTCTTCGACCATTGGCGCCGCTTTATGGCTATGGCCATGGTCATGATCGTGATCTGACATCTGTATTTCCTCTCGTCAAAATTGTCCGTGAGCCAAGTTACGCCGACTCAAGATAGTGCTCGGGGAACTCGGTCTCCAACGTGTCTTTTGCATACAGATCGCTGTATTCAGGCCACAACTCTTTCTGCATGAAAACCACGCTGTAGAACCACTCGGGCGCATCCACGTTGCCAAAGGCCTCGTCTTCGGCTGCCGGGCTCTCATAGACCAGCCTGGTCACGGTCCCGACCGCACCCCGCGTATACGTCATGGTGCGCGTATAAAAGAGATCCGGAAGGTCGATCACCCGAACGCGATCACCCTCCTTGAACTTGGCTTTGCCAGCCTTGCCCTTGAAGCATTGGGGGTCACCAATGCCCGTAGCCATTTTGGCGTGATGTTCTCTGTCGTAATGGGGTTTAGACATGGCGCTTTTTCACCTCATTGATTTTGTTGACCAGTTCAGGAAGCGTGCAGAATTGCTTGTCGACCAGGATCCGGGCCGCAGTCAACAGCCACCGGGCGTAGTAAGGCAAACCCAGGTATTGCGTCTGACCCACATCAACGTTCTGCTTGCGGCGACGCTCTTCCGCCGTCCATACACCGCGCCAGGCGAGACATTCGCAGGTTGCGAAGGTATTCAGCTCCCACTGCTCCTCTTCCTTCTCAGACCACACGATGGGCACATCCGGCTCGCCGCCGACATCATGCGCCGTTCGCGTATAGGCGCGCCAAAGCGAGTGGTCGATTTGATCAGGGGCGGGGGCGTGCGTCTGCTTGTGCAGAGCCGGTTGCAGGAAACCGACTGTATTGAGGTGCTGAATCACCTCTTCTCTGGTAGACGATGACATAAGTTTTGGTCTCCTCATGTGAATAGGTAAGAACAAGCCTTCTTGCGCATAATGTTCTATCAGCTTTTCGAATAGGCTGACTTCGTTTCCGTTGATTCCGAAACTTCAATAGCTTGCTGCGCTTTTCTATCATCAACCGCCGCGAAGGTTGCACAGGACAGCGTCACAAACCATTGATGTTCACAACTATGGACCTTGTGATAAAAGTTATCCAAGATCAAATATTGATGGGCTCTATAGGGGTTGGCTATGGATAGAAACATCATCTTTGCTGGGATGAAACGCCATGGCATCACCGGCATGCTGGGAGCCATGGCAGGTCGTGTCCGACGGTGTGGCGGCAGCCCAGGCTGGCGCGTCTACATTGACGGGAGTGCTGCGCCACGCCCTGGCAGCATCCCGCCCCGTTCCACGGGTGGTGAACGCGCAAGCCCAACCGGGGTATTGGGTCACCGTTGCAGAGCGCGAGGTAATGCGCATCAAGTCCGGCTAGCCAAAAAAGTGTAGTAATTGCATGTCGCGAAAAATGTTCCGTTTTCCATCGCCTGTCGCTGCTCGTCGAGCCAGGCTTCCACCGCCCGCGTTGGCAACAAACCCGCACTTATGACAAATGGCACATAGGTTTCCGCAAAAGACTTGAAGTGGCTTCCATATCCGATTTCAACCACAGCATCACCCCATGCTGCCGTAAGTCTCAGCCCCAGTTCGGGTAACAATCGCGGCAAATCGCGCATGACCCGCGGATTGTTGAAAGTGGCGCACGCCAGCGCCACATCCATTTGATGACCGAAGACGTGATCCGGAAAAGCGTAAGTCAACGAGGCGTAATCGCCATCAAATATCACGAGGGACCCGCCTGGACGGACGACACGCGCCATCTCTCGCAGAACCGCTGCGGGTTCACTCACATGGCTAATCAAAGTGTGGGCGATTACTGCATCAAATGTCGCGGAGGGGAAATCCAGGCTGTGCGCATCACCCACTTGAAAGACGAGTCTGTCGTCAACTTTTTCGACCTGCGCGAATTTCCTCGCGGCATCAATGAAATGACCGCACTGATCAACGCCAATCGCCGTACCCGTGAAGTCTTCACGACGAGCGAGAGATCGCAGCATCGCGCCTGTGCCACAGCCTACCTCGAGCACTCGGGCAGATGGCGAAAGGGCGAGGCGAACCACATAGTTGTTGAGTAGCCTCGCGAAGACTTCGTCCAGAGCGCGATTTTCGAGTCTGGTGATAAGACACTCACGGGATAAATCATCAAGTTCATTGACGAATCGATGTGGATCATGCGCTGCCATTTTTCACCTCATGTCCAGTCAGGAGTGACCGCTCAGCGCATCCGGATCCAGGGTCAACCCCAACGTATGCCTGCAATCAGCGAGAGCGTCGACAGACGCCTGCCCTACATCTGTTAAAACAGGCGACCTCCGCAAGGTCGTCTCTGCGAGGCACACAAAAAAGCCGCCTCAGTAAGAGGCGGCAGCCATAGGGCAATCCGTGAGGAGGTTTACCAGATTGTTGAGCCCTATTTCTTGAAACCAAAGCCGAATTACCATGATTTGTAGGGCAGGAACTTGCCGCTGATCGTGACCAGCACACGGTCGCCTTTTGGATCTTCCTGCTTGTCGATGTTCATGGTGAAGTCGATGGCGCTCATGATGCCGTCGCCGAACTTCTCGTTAACCAGCTCCTTGATGGTCTCGCCATACACGTTCAGCATTTCGTACCACCGGTATATCAGCGGGTCTGTTGGAATGACTTGATCCCAAGTCTTGAGCGGAAAGCGCTGAAGTGCCGTTGAAATATCACTGTCAAGACCAAGAGCTGCGGCCACCGCATCCGCCTGCTGTTTTTCAAGATGGTTCATTCCCAGGCATGCCGAGCAGACAAATTCGGCAGACAATCCAGCAACTTCGGCAATGTCGCTCCACTTAAGGCCATTTTCAAATTTGGCCTGGAGAATGGCGTCTTTCATTTCGGTCTTGTTCATTTGCATCATCCTTGGTATTGACTCGATAACACCCGAGCTCAAGGGTATTTTTTACCTCTGGCCCACGTGTCCAAATCCCGTCAACAAAGCGCATATCGAGGTTGCGTATATATCACCCGCGACTCAGTCTCCGGGCCAAGCCGGAGACACCATTTGTTCAATCAGGCAGCGGCCCGGTAAAGACGGGATTGGAAGGCCTTGCTGTCTTTGAAACGATGCAATCCTTTCACGGCGGCAAGAATGGCCAGGTCGACCATGGGTTCTATTAAAACGACCGACATGTACGCGATACCGAATGTCCCAACCTGAGCAAGGTTGGCGGCACCCACTCCCTGACCATAAATGGCCCAGAATGCAACCAGGGTGACTATCCCACCTTGATAGGCGGTCGACAGCGCCAGACATTGCGCATACTCCACATCCTTATAAGCCGTTTTCGCCGGGATAATGCGTCGAGCCAGCGCGCTGAGTGCGAACAGGGGAACCAGCAGCGTTGTGACGTTCATGCCGTACTGAGGCAAATCCGCGGGAACGAAGAAGCCCCCCTGTGTCAATAACCCAAGCGCCAGACCGATTGCTGCCGGCGCAGCACCAAACATGAGGAAGAGGGTCGAACCCAGGATCAGGTGCACCTCCGAAACCCCGACTGGGTAATGGGGAAATATCTGGAAAAATGTAAAGACCAGCACAGCCGAGATCATGCTGCGCACGCCGAGTGGGATCACGCCATCCTGCTTGATCGAGTCCCAGGCCAGTTTGGCCGTATATCCCAACACAGTTACCGCCGTAGCGGAGCCGAGTGCCATTTTGGCGCCATCAACAATACCTGGTTCAATATGCATAATCGCTTTCTCCTGTTTCGTGCTTGCTATGGATCATGTCGACCGACCGGAGTAAGTCGACGGTTTTGAAAAAGGTGTGACCGATAACCGATACGCTCGTATCGGTTGGATTGACTTCATCCGATGACACACAAAAACTGCGGTCCATTGGTTTTCATCAAGGTGCATCTCCAGCAGAAAATGTAGTGGCCGCTGCAAAATCGGCATTACTGAAGAAACTAACTTCAATTGCGCCAATCACTTGATGTATTAATCAATGGCGTGAGGCACTACACTCTTGTTCAACCACCTTGCTTAAGCGATCAGCTCAAACCACTGTTGAGGGAACTATGTATCATGCGAGCATTGTTTTCCAAGACCAAATTCCGATCAGCTCTATAGGGATTGACTATGGATCGAAATATCATCTTCCCGCGTTCAGTCCGCTATCTGCTTGCTGTGGCGGAACACCATAGCTTTACCCGCGCGGCGGAAGTGCTATATGTCTCGCAGCCGACGCTGTCACAGCAAATCAAGCATTTGGAGGACTTGCTGGACGTGCAGTTGCTGGATCGGTCCGGGCGGGCCGTGCGACTCACCGCTGCCGGAGAAGTCTATTTGCAACATGCCCGCCGCGCCTTGGGGGAAATGGATGCGGGAAAGCGAGCCATTCATGATTTGCAGGACTTGAGCCGTGGTTCGCTTCGCCTCGGGATGACGCCGATCACCGATTACCTGTCCACGCCGTTACTGAATCATTTCAACGCCTGTTATCCCGGCATCACCCTGAGCATGCTGGAAATGCCCCAGAATGACATTGAGGCTGCTTTGGCAGAAGACCGCGTTGACATTGGTATTGCATTTAGCAGTTCGCCCTCATTGGAGGCGCATTCAGACGAAATCGAAACCCATATCCTGTTCGTCGAATCGCTGAACCTCGCAGTCGGAAAGGGCCACCCTCGTGCCGGGCAACAGGGCCCGCTAAGTGGGCATGCATTGGAACAGGAACCGCTGGTGCTGTTCAATACCGATTACGCATTGCGACGCCACATCGACCTGTATTGCCTTGAACACAGCCTCACGCCGCCCATTGCGATCGAGACCACCTCCCTCAGCGTGATAATAGAAATCGTCCGTCTCGGCCGGCTCGCCACCATCCTTCCGGAAACCATTGCCTGCGCACAAAAAGGGCTTCAATCAATTACGCTTCTGCCAGAATTGCCCCGTCACACGATCAGCCTGATCTGCCGCAAAGACGCATATAAAAGTCCTGCCTGCCGGGCCTTTTCGGAGCTGGCTGCGGAATGGTCCGCTGTCAGGGGCAAGTTGAAGTCCTGCCCCAGGCTTAGGCCCTGCCCCCTATCCGATATGTGTAGTCATAGTGAAACCGAGCCAACCTGCGACGAGACGCCAGCGACTGCATCCGATGGCGGAGGCAGACACCCGGCAAAATGACGGGCAAATGATCGACCTCCGCGTGGCATGCCAACAGGTTCAAGAATCAGCGTGCACCACACAAAATTTCATGTGACTTGTCTTGGTTTGCGCAGGCCCCTTGGCATAAGCGGTGTAATCGTGCCAAGCCCTCACCGCGTCAGCAACGAAAAGCCTGTGGACGAGTCGATGTAATCGAATTCCATGAATTCATAATTCATTCCTATCGGTCTAATCGGAATTAGGTCTTGGACAATGGTTTTTGCCTGCCCCATAGTCTTACTCGTTGACCATTTTTTAAAACCGGCTTAAGCGAATTCAGGGGGGGAAAATTTATATCCAGACCCAGCCCGCTTCGTAAGATCAGTGGGCTTGCGATACTTCGCAGCATGCGCTGCGCCTGAATCCAAACCAAATCTTCGATCCGGTTAACGAGTTCAATCCCGGATGCTTCCACCCGGAATACTGAAATGCAAATCGAGCTGGCTGAAATCTACCGTGATACCGATCTGGGGCGCGAAGCAGAAGCACTCCTGCTTCCCTGCGTGCAATGCGGTCAATGCACATTTACCTGCCCTACCTTCCGGCTGCTCGGCGACGAGTGGGACGGACCGCGCGGTCGAATCTATCTGATCAAGCAAATGTTTGAGGGCAAGGCGCCCGACGTTGCTTCATTGCCCCCGGCCTATAGCTTGAAAACGCTGGAGGGGAAAACGTTCGGCGCCAACCTGCAGCTGCATCTTGATCGCTGCCTCAGCTGCCGGTCCTGCGAAACCAGTTGCCCGCAGGGGGTTCGTTACGGCCGCTTGCTTGATATCGGGCGGGATCTGGTCGAAAAGGAAGTGCAACGTCCGCTTAAGGAGAAACTGGCACGTCGGGCGCTGCGTGCCATCGTCCCTCACCGCTACCGGTTCACTGCATTGCTGCGCACCGGACAAGCCCTGCGGCGTTTCCTGCCGGCCGATCTGCGCACCAGAATTCCGCAGCGACGTCCGGTCGGCGTCTGGCCGAACCGTTCGCATGCCCGCAGCATGGTGGTCTGGCAGGGATGCGTGCAACCGGCTTTGGCGCCGGACATCAATGCCGCCGCCGCACGTGTTCTGGACCGTTTCGGCATTCGCCTGATTGCGGCGAGCGACGGCTGTTGCGGCGCATTGAGCCACCATATGGCCGCAACGGAAGAGGCACGCGCCTTCATGCGCAAGACTATCGATGCCTTATGGCCGTGCATCGAGGCCGGCGCCGAAGCCATCGTCCTCACCGCCAGTGGCTGTGGTGCTCACTTCCGCGATTACGGTCAGTTGCTGCAGGACGATCCCCAATATCGCGACAAGGCAAAGCGCGTCTCGGATATGACCCGGGACATTGCGGAAGTCGTCGCCGAAGAATGGAAGGAAGACCCACTTCATGATGTGCCTGTACCCCAACGCGCGCGACGCATCGCTTTCCAGTCGTCCTGCAGCCTGCAGCACGGCGAGAAACTGAATGGGGTGGTCGAGACATTGCTGAAGCGTGCCGGATTCAAACTGGTGCCGGTCGCTTATCCTTTCATGTGCTGCGGTGCTGCGGGCACCTATTCGATCCTGCAACGGACACTCGCGGAATCGCTGCGTGCGCGCAAGCTGGAAACGTTAATGTCCAGTCGCCCGGAAGTTATTGCGACAGCCAATATCGGCTGCCTAGCGCACCTGGCTTCTGTTTCCCAGGTGCCGGTCAATCACTGGATTGAATTGCTGGATGAAACATTGTCGACCGCACGGACACCATGACTCACCACGTCTGAAATCTGCTGCAGACGCAGAAGCGATGTCAACAGCCCTTACCAAGAAGCGGGGATGCTTCAATATTCAGAAGAACAATGATCAATAGCGAGGAACATGAGAAATCGCGCAGGCGCCATTACCCTGATTTTTATCGCTCAGTGGCACGAGGCAGTGCTTGCGGGCCATCCCCTGCTCACTGAGGATACAGGCACACAGGGGGCCGGGCGATACCAGATCGAGCTGACTCACGACCTGGGCCACCTGAATAATGCAGGCATCAAAACCCGTACCCGTCGTGTCAATGGCATCGTGACAATCGGCGTCACGGAGAATCTGGATGTCATCGCCGCCCTGCCATATGAACGCTTAACCGAACGGACGGGCGCCACAGTCACCTCTGTGGGGGGGGTTGCCGATATGGAGATTGCGGCCAAATGGCGATTCTACGAAGCGGGTGCATTAAGCTTTGCGCTGCGCCCTGGGGTCGGATTGCCAACGGGGGATGGGGAGAATGGACTGAGTGCGGGCCACATCGTCCCCAGCCTGTTCGCAGTGACGACTTACTCAAGCGAACCCTGGACCTTTCATCTGCACTTCGGCTATACCCGTAATATCCGCCACGAGCCGGAAAAACGCAGCCACATTTATCATGCCTCGGTTGCTGTTGAATACAGCCTGGGAGAACGGATGCGGCTTGTAAGTGATGCGAGTATTGAGCGCAATGCCGAGCAGTCAGGTCATCGCAGCGTGGGATCGGTGGTTCTCGGGGTCGTGTATTCGATGACGCCCGATCTGGACCTCGACCTGGGTTATCGCAAAGGTTTGACCGAGCCGGCCAATGATTCCGCCTGGCTGACGGGGTTGGCGCTGCGCTTCTAGGTCGGTCCCCAGCAGCCCGCAGGCCAAGATGGAAGTGGGCATGGTTTCGTCGGCTCAGTTCTGAGCCGCCACGGGCATTCCTGTGATCTAACGCCTCCGCTGGTGTGTTTTATGAAAGTTCCGAGCAATTCAACGAAGAAAGCCTTGCGCTCGAGCGCCTGCCACCGCTGCCCGGCGCGTAGCGCTGTCCGCTCACACGCTCGGGTTCATACCAGTTCTCCCCGCACCGTTGGGATGACACAACCGCCCACACTAACTTCACGTGATCCATTGGCCATACTCGCGCGCAGCATGACAAGTGAAGGACGGCGAACTTCATAACCTTGTTCGATCCGCAGTAACAAATCGGCCCCACCCAATAAACCATGTTCCAGCAGGTATGCGCCGAGGAATGCTGCGCCGTTTCCCGTCGCCGGGTCTTCCCGCACGCCGTGCGCCTCAAAGAAAAACCTCACGCACAGGTCATTCTGGGGGTGATGAGTCTCGCGGCAGAACAGGTAGACAAGGGGCGGGAAACCTTGTGCCGCCAGCGTGGAATAAGTATCGAGATCAAGCTTGCTACGCCGCAACGCGTCGAGGCTGCGGAGCGGCACGATCATGGCAGAAATGCCGGCGGTAATCTGCTGGACGGGACTCTCGGTGGCTATGTCATCCGGCGATATTCCCAACGCTGCCGCAATGGATTCGCGGGCACAACTCGCACCAAGCGTCGCTCGTGGCGCAAGAAACCACGCCACCTCTACACCTTCATCGGAAACCTCGAACGTGACGGG
>JBBQDI010000041.1:0-8710 GCA_038319505.1 Burkholderiales bacterium | reverse complement strand
CGACGAAGCCGAGGCGCGCAAGCAGGCCGGCGGACGCGAATTGACGCAGGATGAGGACGTGCTCGACACCTGGTTTTCATCCGCACTGTGGCCCTTCTCGACGCTGGGCTGGCCGGAACAGACGCCGGAACTCGAACGCTACCTGCCGACCTCGGTGCTGGTCACCGGCTTCGACATCATTTTCTTTTGGGTCGCGCGGATGGTGATGCTGTCCAAGCACCTCACCGGCAAGATCCCGTTCCGCGAGGTCTACGTCACCGGTCTCGTGCGCGACTCCGAAGGCCAGAAGATGAGCAAGTCCAAGGGCAATGTGCTCGACCCGATCGACCTCATCGATGGCATCGCGGCGGATGATCTGGTCGCCAAGCGCACCACCGGCTTAATGGACCCCAGAAAAGCGCCCAGCATCGAAAAACGCACCCGCCGCGAATTCCCGGAAGGCATCGCCGCATTCGGCACCGATGCGCTGCGCTTCACCTTCGCCAGCCTCGCCACCCACGGCCGCGACATCAAGTTCGACCTGCAGCGCGCCGAAGGCTATCGCAACTTCTGCAACAAGCTGTGGAACGCCACCCGCTTTGCGCTCATGAACCTGGAAGGCCACGACTGCGGTCAGGACGCCAGCCTACCGATGAATTATTCCGATGCCGACCGCTGGATTACTGCGCGTCTGCAACAAGCCATCACCGACGTGCATGCTGCGTTCAAAGCCTATCGCTTCGACCAGGCCGCGCGCGCCGTCTACGAATTCGTATGGGACGAATACTGTGACTGGTACCTTGAACTCGCCAAGGTGCAGCTCAACAACGGCACGCCCGAACAGCAACGCGCTACCCGCCGCACCCTCGCCAGCGTGCTCGAAACCACGCTACGCCTCGCCCACCCCATCATCCCCTTCATCACCGAGGAGCTGTGGCAGAAGGTCGCCCCGCTTGCCGGCGTGGCCGGCGACAGCATCATGCTCGCAGCCTATCCACAGGCCGATGCGTCCCAGCACCATCCCGACAGCGTCGCGCACATTCAGACCTTGAAAGAACTGGTCAATGCCTGCCGCACCCTGCGCAGCGAAATGAGCCTGTCGCCTGCCCAGCGCGTACCGCTGGTAATCGAAGGCGACGCAAATGTGATCAATGCACTGGCACCCTACATCAGCGCACTCGGCAGGCTCAGCGAAGTCAGCGCCGTAACCGCGCTGGCCGATGCCGATGCTCCGGTCGCCCTGGTCGGCGACATGCGGCTGATGATGGTGGTGGAAATCAACAAAGACGAGGAACGCGCCCGCCTGGCTAAGGAAATCACCCGCATCAAGGGCGAAATGGCCAAGGCACAGGGCAAGCTGGCCAACGCCAGCTTCGTCGACAAGGCTCCGGCCGCTGTGGTGCAGCAGGAGCAGTCTCGGCTGGCCGACTTTGCGGTCATGCTGACCAAGCTGGAGGCGCAGCACGCCCGACTAGGCTGATTGCTTGTGGGGCACGCCCAACAAAAAAGCGCGGTTTGAGCCGCGCTTTTTTGTTGCCTCAGTGTAATGCGAACGGTCAGCCCTGTTCGAACACACGTAAAAAAGCCGGGGTCAGACCCCGGCTTTTAATCAACCTAACTGCGGCTGATAATTACATTTTCCAGCTGTACTGGACACCCAGCGAGTTCTGATACATCTCAATTTTATTAGATCCGCCGCCCGTCGGGAAGTACATATTATCCGCACCCACAACATCATTGGAGAAGCCATGCATGTAGCTCATAGTGAACTCATTGCCTGTAGCCAGTGTGTAGGTGAAGCCCAAGGTTACGTGGTCGGTAATGACTGCAGGGGCGATCGAGTTGAACACCACGTCAGTAGAACCGATGGGATTGTCACTGTGGTTCCAGCCGGCACGCAGTGTCATATTCTGGCTGTACTTGTACTCAGCACCCAGTTTCCACACATCGATATCTTTCCAGCCAAAGCCAATACCGGTGCTACCACCCAGACAATCGGTACCAACACCCGGACCAAAAGGTGGGGCGCCCGCACAACCTGGCGGCTGGCTGGTATTCGAAACGGAAGCCACCCCTGCATAATTGATGCGTTGATAATCCAGCGCCAGCTTGACCGCAGGCGTCGCCTGCCATGCCACGCCGAGATTGTAGTTCTCAGGAATATCAAACCCACCCTGTTCGGCAAACAGGCCCTTGTACTTGCTAAATTCGTCGAACTTCATCTTGCTGGCGTAAGCCGCGCCGATCGTAACGGTCGGTGCAACCTTACCCATGTAACCCAGGCGAACTCCGTAACCGAAGCTATCGTCGTAGCCCTTATTGGAAAGGTTGCCGGGGTACAGTGAAATTGCGGAAAAAGCCTGCAGACCCTCTGCTTTGAAACGCTGATAGCCCAGAAGCGGGGAAATACCGATCGAATGGTTGGCGTTCACTTTATATGCTGCGGTCGGGGCAACAATCAGTTGCATCAAATCCACGCCCAAGCTCCCTTGACCGCACAGCATGTTACTGACAGGTGCACCTGCACCACAAGCGCCTGCTGCCAACTGACCGCCAGCATAGTCGGTATTCATACCACCATTGCCATACACGGTCACGCCCAGCGCCAGGTTGTTGTTGACCATGCGGTTGTAGCCAAACTCAGGGACAACGAAAACGTTGGAATCGCTTTCAACGTTACCAGGCAAGCCACCACCGGTACGCGTAAATTCACGGATCGGGCTGAAAATGTCTGCACCCAGATCAATGCGGTTGCCGGCATAGGCCGCCGCTGCCGGATTGTTGGCGCCAAAGAAGGCGTCGTCTGAGCTGGCGGTGGCTGCACCACCCATGCCCTTGGCTTTCATGCCATAACCGTGCGAAAAATAACCGTCGGTGGCGTAGGCGCTGCCAGCCAGACCGGCCAGCGCCATGAATGCGAATACGCGTGTGAATTTCATTGTTGTCTCCTGAGGGGCAAAAAAACTACAGAGTTATTATCTGTAAGACCTGAAGCGTAGGCTACGCCCACGCTGGGCCTTAGACAAGGTGATCCGCTCGTCCCGCCTCAAAATTCTGGTCCGGTGTGGTACAAAAGACACATAAAAAAAAGAGCCGAAAATACTCGGCTCTTTTTTCGTGCTGCGTTTGTTCGTTCACATGCTGTTTAGATAAACAGGCAGATGTCGGTTTCGCCCGCGAATTCGAAGAAGGTGGCCGCGCCGCCATACTCGACGCCGTCGATGAAGTTGTCATGTTCAAAGCCGAACAGTTCAACGGTCATCTGGCAGGCAATGAATTTGACTTCGGCTTCCTGACACAGCTCGCGCAGCTCAGGAATAGTGGCCACGCCATTGTTGGCGATGGTCTGCTTCATCAGCGCGGTAGCCACGTTTTCGTAGCCTGGAATAAGTGACTGGATGGCATTGGGCATGTTCCAGTTGATGCTTTTGAACCACTTGGGGCCAAACGGCATCTTCATCGGCATGCCGGGATTGCCCAATGGGCTCACTTTCAGGACAGACAGTTCCTTGCGGAGGAGCTGGAGGCCATAGAAGGTGAAGAAAATTTGGGTTTCATAACCCAACGCAGCAGCTGTCGAAGCCAGAATGAATGGGGGATAAGCCCAATCCAGCGTGCCTTTTGTGGCGATAATGGCCATTTTCTTAGTATCCATGATCTGTCTCTCCTATTCTGGTTAAAAAAACAGCGCCGTGCGTTCTTGGCTGAAGACTCCGGGAACGGACGGCGCTGATTTTGGTTTCTTGCTTACTTTTTCTTCATGAAAAAGGTGAATTCGCCGCCAGCTTCAGCTGTTGACAGCAGTTCGTTGCCGGTCTGTTTGGCGAAAGCGGCGAAATCCTTGACGGAGCCGGGATCGGTTGACAGTATTTTCAATACCTGGCCGCTCTCAACCTCACCCAGCGCCTTCTTGGCACGAAGAATGGGTAGCGGGCAATTGAGGCCACGTGCATCAAGTTCTTTTGCGAAATCCATACTATTCTCCTTACATTAATATACTAATAAAAGCTGCGGTAACATAAACCAGAAGTGTTTCTATTGCAACCGATATTGCTGCAAGCAGGCAAAATCGGGGAATTCACTGATATGTCCTGGCTTGACTTAAAGCGGCTGGCTAAGCGCGTTGCCTGAACGCGCCCATGCCATGATGCCACCGGCCAGATTATGCATGTTCTCATAGCCCTTGGAGGCCATGAAGGCACATGCCTGAGCTGAGCGTGCTCCGGAACGACAGTAGATCACCACCGGTTTGTCCTGGGGAATATCCGCTGCCCGCAGGGGCAGCAAATGCAGCGGGATGTGGATTGCACCGCCAATCACGCCCTGCGCCACCTCAGCTTCGGTGCGCACATCAATAAGATGGACACCATGGGCGGCGAGTTCCTCGACGTGGCTGGAATCGATTTCCTTAAAACCTGACAATCCAAACATAGAGGGCACACTCCTGAAATGGAATAATTAGAACACGCTAATATACGTCAAACCCGGGGATAAGCCAAGCCCTCGTCCCTGCAATCAACAGCGCTGGGCACCGTGATACAGGTTGACCACGTGGCGCGCTTCCGCGAAAAACAACCAGCGCTCGACAGCAGCCCCGGCGATGCCAGCGATGACCGCGACCAGTGCTGCTGTTTGTCCGCCCTGCTGATTGAATACCCACACCAGCATCAAGCCGGGTAACGCAAAACCCAGCCCGAATACCACGACCTTGAGCAGACCGGTCATCTTGCGTGCGATCTGGAAACCGAATTCCTCGGTGAGGAAGGTGCCATGGGTGTGGCCGGTATCCAGTAGTTTGACCTTGGCACGGGTGAGTCCCGTGGCGGTATTGATGGTCGGCGACATTCCAGGACTGCGAATCCAGAAGTAATAGATGGCTTTCAACACTGCGGCAATCGAGATAATTAGCGCCGACATTGCAATATAGGGGAGGGTATCAAGGCCGGCAACTACCGCACCCAGCAACAAGAGCAGACTGCCGCTGGCATAGCCTAGCGCCAGGTAGTTGGCCGGTACCAGCGGTGTATTCCACTGGCGGATGGTTTTCAGACAAGCGTAAATCATGCCGGTTGAAAATACCGTGATCCAGGCCATCACGGAGGCTAAAAATCCACTGGTATCACGCAGCCACAACGGCGCATCCAACCAGATGCTGACCAGGTAAACCAGGGCCAATGGCATAAAAACCACCGCAAATACGCCTTCACGCGACAGCCACGAGGTACGGAAACGGGTAAATGCACGCCAGGCATTTTTCGGGTTGGCGAGGTGAAAGGTGGACGAGAGCAAGCCGAATACGATCAGGCCCATTGCAATGAGGCCGCCGATGATTAGTTGCTCACTGCTAAAGCCGCCACCCAGTTTGAATGTGTCCGCGATGAACAGCAGCGAAAACAAGCCGAAGCCTGCGCCCGATGCTACGGTGAAAAAGATAACTGAGAAAGCGGGATGCATGGATTCTCCTGGCGGAAATGTAAGGTCGGCGAAATAAATCGGCGCAATAAACTAAGTAAAAGACAGCGCGGTTTAACGGCGTACCAGCTTGTTGGCAAACTGCTTGATACTTTCCTTCAAGCCGCCCTTGGGTTTGGTTTCTACCGGAATCACCGGTCTGCTGCGCGGTGGCAAGTACTGGTTGGTCGGGTTGTAGTTGAGTTCGGGCATCAGCGGGAAACCGCTGCGCTCACGCACGGTACGCGACACGGCCGAATCGGGGTCGTCGAAATCGCCAAACATGCGGGCATGCGCTGGACACGTCAGCACGCACGCAGGCTGGCGCTCTTCGACCGGCAGATCCTGATCGTAGATACGATCGACACACAGCGTGCACTTTTTCATGGTGCCGCTGGAGCGGTCCAGTTCGCGCGCGCCATACGGGCAGGCCCACGAACAGTAGTTGCAGCCCATGCACTTGTCCTGGTCGATCAGCACGATACCGTCTTCGGGGCGCTTGTACGACGCGCCGGTCGGACATACGGTGACGCAATCAGCGTCCTCGCAGTGCATGCACGACATCGGGAAGTTGATCGTCTTGTTGTTCGGATACTCGTCCATTTCGTAGCTACGAATCCGGTTGAACCACACCCCAGACGGCTCGGCGCCATAGGGCTGATAGTCCGACAACGGGCCGATGGTGCCGGAAGCGTTCCACTCCTTGCAGGCGATGGCGCAGGCATGACAGCCTACGCATACGTCGAGGTCGACGACCAATCCAAGTCTCATAATTTTGCTCGCTCTATTCTTTCTGGGTGCTGCTCAATTCTGCTATTCAGGTCTTCTCATGGGTGCGCGCGTCGAAGCGCAACACATCGGGGCGCTCGTACTCGTCGCCCGGCAGTTTCTTCAGCGCATCAAACTGAGGCCAGGATCCAGTTTCGCCCGGTGCGGCCTTCCATATCTTCACACGCAGATCGAACCATGCAGCCTGACCCGTCACCGGGTCAGAGTTGGTCACACGGCGCTCACCCAGTTTTTCCGGTAGCAATTCCGAAATCAGGTGGTTGAGCAGAAAACCCTTGGTCGCTTCGGATGCGTTTTCCTTCAGGCCCCATGCGCCCTTCTGCTTGCCGATGGCGTTCCAGGTCCAGACGGTGTCTTCCTGGGTGCCTTCCATGGTCTTGACCTGGCAGCGTATCTTGCCGTTGTGCGACTCGACCCAGATCCAGTCGAAGTCCTTAATACCCATCTCCAAGGCTTTGCGCGCGTTCATGTACATGTAGTTTTGCGCCATGATCTGACGCAGCCACACGTTTTGTGAATCCCATGAGTGGTACATGAACATGGGACGCTGGGTCAGCGCAAAGAAGGGATACTCGTTCTTGTCCACGCGCTGCTGTTCCAGGGGCTCATACCACATCGGCAGCGGATCGAAGTACTTCACCAGGCGTTCACGGTCGACCTGGTTATTGGGTTGCGGGCCGTCGTACAGCCCCTGCCCCGCCAGGCGAAACTTCTGCAACGGCTCTGAATAGAACTGCATGATGATTGGCTCGGCCTTGCCGACAAAACCGATGTCAGCCGCAACATCAAGATAATCCTTATTGGCGAAGCGCATGTACTTCTGGTTGTCGGGCCAGTGGTGTGCGAAGAAACTCTGATTCTCGATGTACTTTTCCCACTGGTTGGGATTCGGCTCGCCCTTCAGCGACTTGGTGCCATCCTTGCCGCGCCAGCCGGCGAGGAAACCGATGCCAGGCGAGCGCTCGTAGTTGACGATGAAGTCCTGGTAACCGCTGAACTTGGGCGTACCGTCGGGCTTGGTGAAGGCGGGGAATTTCAGGCGCCCTGCCAGTTCGACCATGACTTCCTGCCACGGGCGCACATCGCGGTCGGGTTTGACCAACGGGTAACGAATCGCGTCGGCCGCCGCATCCGGCTCTGAAATCGGGCGATCGAGCAACGAAATGGTGTCGTGGCGCTCAAGGTAGGTGGTATCCGGCAGAATCAGATCAGCGAAGTTGGTCATTTCTGAATGGAACGCGTCAATCACCACCAGGAACGGGATTTTGTACTGATCAGGCTCTTCCAGATCCTTTGCGCGCAGCATATCCTGGACGTTCGCCGTGTTCATGCTCGAGTTCCATGCCATGTTGGCCATGAACAGGATCAGCGTGTCGAGCGCGTAGGGATCATGGTTGGTCGCATTGGTGATCACCATGTGCATCAAACCGTGCGAGGCGATCGGCACCTCCCAAGAATAGGCCTTGTCGATGCGCAGCGGGTTGCCGAACTCGTCGATCACCAGATCTTCCGGACGCGTCGGGAAGCCAAGCGGCGGACGCGACAACGGCGTGTTCGGCGCGTTGATGATGTCGATGTTGTTTTCCGGCAGTTGATGCGGCGGGATCGGCTTCGGATACGGCGCGCGAGCGCGGAAGTTGCCCGGCGAGTCGAGCGCGCCCAGCAGCATCTGGATCATGTGGATCGCACGGCAGGAATGAAAGCCGTTGGAATGCGCTGCAATGCCACGCATTGCGTACATCGCGACCGGGCGACCGACCACCTTGTCGTGCTTGCGGCCCCACACGTCGGTCCATTCGATCGGCAGTTCGACGGTTTCCTTGAACGCAACATGCGCCATTTCCAGCGCAATGCGCTCAATGGTTTCAGCCGGCAGCCCGCATTCGAGCGCGACGTTTTCCGGTGCGTAGCGTTCGTCGAGGTAGCGCTCGACCATCATCGACATTACGGTCTTCACGCGACGGCCATCCGGCGCCACGTATTCACCAAACAATGCCGGGGCGATGTCGCCATCGATACCGTTTTTAAAGGTTTCTTTTTCGATATCCCAGATCAGCGGATGATCATTTTCATCGCGCAAGAACAGGCCGTCGCCTTTCTGGCCAGGGGTCTGCACCACCAGCCAGGACGCGTTGGTGTAACGCACCAGGAATTCGTAATCGAATTTTTCGTGCTTTAGCAACACATGCACCATCGACATGGCGAGCAGACCGTCCATGCCCGGCTTGATCGGCAGCCATTCGTCGGCAATCGCCGAATAACCGGTGCGCACCGGATTGACGGTGACGAACTTTCCGCCCTTGCGCTTGAGCTTTTCGAGGCCGATCTTGATCGGATTGGATGAATGGTCTTCCGCCACGCCCCACATCAGGAAATACTTGGCGTAATCCCAGTCGGGCGCGCCGAATTCCCAGAACGAGAACCCAATCGAATACAGGCCCGCCGCAGCCATGTTGACCGAGCAGAAGCCACCATGCGCGGCCCAGTTCGG
>JBBQDI010000040.1:0-8762 GCA_038319505.1 Burkholderiales bacterium | reverse complement strand
TGGTGCGATTCGAGGCTGACGGAGCAAGATGAATGGTGCAGTTGCGGCCTAACCCATCGCTCATGCGGAGAGCCGACAGCGGGCCGCGCTGCAGGGCTTCGTTATTTTCCCTGTCACGCGGCCCGCTGCCGGCTCCCGCTTAGCTCAAACGTTGCACCAATACTCAGGAATTGTCATCTCGATTGACGCAGCCTGCCGCGACAATGTGACCGCCTACAAATCACCTTAAAACTTCACTTCACCCCACACGCCAATTTCATCGGTCTTAACGGACTGCACGTGTAACGGAGCCGGTGCGGTCACCGACTTCTCCGTGTTTTCGTGTTTCCACACAGCCGCGACCTTGAAGCCCTCAAGCATCTGGTATTCGACGCCGAGGTTGTAATACGTATTCTTGGCCTTGTTATCCAGATCCTTGCTCAAACTGGCATTGTCATAGCGCGCAAACACGTCGACATTATTCGTTACTGCCACACTGCCCCACAACGAATAACCATCGGCCTTGTCTTGCAGCGCGCTGATCACATTGTTCCAGTTCCTGGCCATGAAGTATTCACCACCAAGCCGGAAAGCCTTGCTGGCATAGGCCACCATGATGTCCTGACGCTGTGCGGTATTGTTCGCACTCAGTGTCTGGGTTTGCTGTCCCAAATGACCATTGTAGGCACCGAGTGAAACAATCATGTTTTCCATCGGTTTGAATCCGACGCGGCCCGCAAAATCCACGCCCTTGCTACGACCCGGATTTTTATAGCCGTTGCCGTTGACCACCGAAACCGCGTAATTGAACAGCTTGCTCTGACCCACATCGCCGGCCATATGTAGTCCCCAGTCTGCAGAGTTGCCGAACTTCAAGCGATCGGTCATCGTGTTCTCGACATAGCGGTAACCGTAGTAGTTCTCGACAAACGGAATCCACGGCATGTCCGACGAACCGACGCGGAACACCGCAGCCTGGTTGAACTTGCCCTGTACATAAGCCTTTTTGACGAACAGATTGGTCTGGCCGTCACTGCTGACATAGTTGAAATCGGTAGTCAGGTCAGCCGACCAGATGTCGTTGAATTTGTGATCGACGCTCAGATAGAACCGCTTCACATCGAAGCCGGTTCCCGATTTGTCAGTCTTGCCGGTGTCGCTGTTCTTCTGGCTGGCATGGGTCAAATCGAAATACATCTTGCCCGACAGGCTCGTGTTGTTGATGGCTTTTTCCACAGCGGCCAGCCTCAGGTCGCTGGCGGTCGTCACCTCGCTGGTTTTTTGCTCAGCGGTCTGTTGCTCGAGTGAATCCACCTTGGACTTCAATTGTGCGAGTTGCGCCTTGAGTTGTTCAATTTCGCTGCTGTTTGCCGCTGTCTGCTCAGGTGCTGCGACAGCAGGGAAGCTGACCACGCCCAAACCCGCGGCAATGGCAACGGCCAGCAGCGTGGCCCGCATGGGATTACCCGGATGGGCAGGATATATCCCAGGTACCCGCTTGGCTGGATGGTTGGTTAGCGATGCGTTAACAATTGTATGCATTTCATTTTCCCTGTTGTGTTGATAGGGAACGGCTCACCCGCCCCCTTGATCCAATGATCGACAAGCGATCCGCGTCGGGTCGTCTAACGATCCGCGGACAAGTCTGACGAGCGGGCGTTACGAAGGGATTAAGGTTTTATGTCGGTAACATGACACCGAGTTGCAACAGGGGTGCTGTTCGCGCATGCGCGCCACCTGCACGTGATGCCCGGGCACCACGCGTTCATGCCTGATTCCAACCATGATTGAAAGCGCAGATCGGGCTATGGCCATTACGCTGGCGACGACGGTACTGGGTGGCGAGACCACAGCGTTCCAGAATCGTCATTAAGGAATTAATAAGCCTCGCGCTTATTCTTGCAGGCACGATGGGTTTAAAGCTGGCCACGCCGGTCTAACCCACCATTCCACTGGACGCTACGCGATAAAGCCGCGCATCACCCGTGAACTCAAACGCAGAATCTGTAGAAAAACCGCTTTCCAGCCAAATCATCAACCCAAAAAAACGGCATGGAATTTTCCATGCCGTTTTTCATTCCTGCAGTGCACTTCACCTCACCGATTTGACTCGATTCTCATATCTGGGGGTATCGTCGGGAGGGCATGTAGCGGGCGGGCTGCCCCGCTTTCTGCTATGCATATCCGTGATGCGCCCGCTTCCTGATGGTATGCACCAGGCAATAGCGCTTCCACTTTCTTCTGGCCCCTTAGGGTGAATCGGCTGAGTGGTTTGTTGTGCCGGATGTTGCCGAATGCCGGTTCCACCCTGGCAAAGCGCCGACCGTATTTCACCTGCCCTTCGGGGCTGTCGATGCGTATTTCATTTTATCGGTGAAGCTTGGCTCACCCTTATCCCCGAGCGCATGCAAAACATGGGGGAATTCATTCTGCCCCAGATTTTTTAATGGTCTGATCTGCCGGTGTCTGACTCAGTACCTTTCTCCCTGTAAACATCGCGGAGATGAGATTACCGCCTTCGCCCAGCTCAGTTTTAACGACTGCCAGAATATGAATCAGTATCAGACCAAGCAGCGCATAGAAGCCGTATTCATGAACCACAATAAAAGGTTTACGGAAAGCACGCATTGCATCGTAGGCGACCGGATCATACGTCGCCTTCGCATAGGGCGCGAGCGTAGCCGGATCAACCCCTGTGGGTGCCACCCAACTCGCAATCCACGAACCTATAGGAGGATAGAACAAATCGGTACCCGCCAATGCCAGACCCGTAATGGCCTGGCTCAGCAGCAGAAAAAGCAGCAGCGTAACGGCAATACGGCCAAGTGGATTGTGCCCGAGGTACTGGCGTACTCGTCCAGCTTTGAGATCAGCGAGGTAAGCACGCAGCTCGCTCATGTAACCCTGCCCGCCAGGCAGAATCGCCCGCCAGCGCGCATAGGGCCCACCGATAAAGGCCCAGACCAGACGCCACAGCAGATTCACCGCAAATACATAACCGATCAAAACGTGCACGGTCTTTAGCAGAATCTTGCCTTCGGTGGTCACGCCTAATGCCTCGTCGTTGAGGATCGCGACGCCTACGGCGATCAGCCCGAGCACACACAGTACATTGATCCAGTGAAACCAGCGGACATTGGCATCCCAGACGAGATAAGCTTTAAGGTCGGATATAATGGTTCTCCTGCGTCTTGCACACTCTGTGGAAGAAAAAAATCAAATCATATGCAGGCGAATCTCTCGCCTTTATGCATTTCTATTCAAAGGTTAGCGGCAGTAATATTACAAATCCGGATGAACAGCCCTGGTGTCGAACTATAACCTTCCCACAATTAGTTGATACCTCAGTCTAGCTGATGGACTTCCCCCTGTGCCGCAGGCATTCCGGGCCTATGATGGAACAACCGGTCGATCGATGACTCTCATGATTGTTATTGACCGGTAACCAGGAGATGACATGAACGCACATTCAATGCCTTTAACGCATTCACTAAAATGGTTGGCATGTGCCCTGCTTCTGTTTTCTTGCCTGGCAAACGCGGCAGAGAAACAGGGGGCCTTTTATGGCGCAAAGACAACCGAATACCCGAGCTGGTTCAAGGCGAGTTTCCTGAACCTCAGGGACGACATTGCAGAAGCCAAATCGAACCACAAGCGTGTGATGATTCTGTTCACGCAGGACAGCTGCCCGTATTGCCATGCCCTGGTCGAGCGCAATCTTGCGCAAAAAGACATTGAAGCCTATTTGCGAAAAAACTTTGATGTGATCGCGATCAATATGTGGGGCGACCGCGAGGTTGTATCACTCGACAACCAGACCCAAACCGAGAAACAGTTTGCCGCCGGCCTCAAGGTTCAATACACCCCGACCATCCTGTTTTTTGACGAAACCGGGCAAACCGTTTTACGCCTCAACGGCTATATCCAGCCTGCCCGATTCATGACTGCGCTTGAATTTGTCGCACAAGGAAAGGAAAAGGAAACCAGCTATCGTGATTACGTCGCGGCGCACCAGCCACCTGAAACGGGCGGCGAACTGATCCACGAATCCTTCTTCAGGAAAGCGCCCTTCAATTTAACCCGCAAGGGCAGCAATGCCAGGCCGATTGCGGTTTTCTTTGAGCAGCGCGATTGTCCCAGCTGCGCCGAGTTGCACAACAAGGTGCTGCCAGACAAGGTGACACGCGACATCCTTGCCAATTTCGACACGATCCAACTCAACATGTGGTCGGATACGCCGGTGGTTACGCCACAGGGGAAAGCCACCACGGCACGCGAATGGGCCAGGACGCTGGACATCAAATATGCACCTTCCATCGTGGTGTTCAATGAAAAGGGCAAAGAGATCATCCGCTCCGAAGCCTATTTCAAGGTTTTTCATACCCAGGGCATTTTGACCTATGTGCTGAGCGGTGCGTATCTAAAGGAACCCAGCTTTCAGCGTTACCTGGCCGCCAAGGGAGAACACCTGCGCGAACAGGGCAAGGATGTGGACATTTGGCGGATGGCTGATGAACCTGTGGGCAAAAAATAAGCGCGGGCTGGTCTTTTAAAAAACGGACGCCGGGGGCCGTTTTCAATGCATCCCTACCCGAAATAGAAGGTGGGATTCAGTTCAATACGTGTCGGGTATCCATGCCGGATACCCGATCACCTGCGCTTAAAACGATCGGGCGCAATGATCCGCATCAGTTCGGCTTCCAGTGGCAAAGGCTGGCCCGTCATCTGATCGGCCAGCGCCTCGCCCAATAGCCCCGCCCACACCACGCCGCGCGAGGCGTAGCCCGCCGCCACATACAAGCCTGCCTGACCGTTGGCTGCGCCCACGATCGGCAGCCGGTCGGGCAGCAAGGCACGCAACGACGCGCGTCCGCTTACGGCATCCGCATCAAAGTGGCGCCCCGCGCCTGGCAAAATCGCCTCCAGTCGCGCGAGGTTGGTCAGATCACATTCCCTGCGTGATGCGGTGTCCTCGTCATCATGCTCGTAGGTTGCGCCCACCACAGGCTGATTCAGACCCGGCGCGATATACCCTTCGCGTGCAATCACTCGACGGATTTCCGGCAGGCTGCCGATCGGCAACTGCGTAATCTGCCCGCGCTCGGTATGGACTGGCCAGGTTTGATCGGGAACCAGACGCATGACATCAGATGCGTTGGCCAGTACCACCGCATCCGCCTCGACCAACACGCCCCCCTCAGCGTCCAGCACGTGCCAGCCGTTTGCATGGGCCTGCACCTGCGCGACCGCGCAGCCCGTTTTCAATTGAATCGATGAATGATCGAGCCAGGCACGACACAAACTCACCGGCGCCACCCAGCCTGCTGCCGGGAAAAACAGGCCGGGCGTATCAACCGGCCAGTTCGCCAGCTCACGTGCTTCGTCCAGTTCTACCCAGCGCGCAAATTGCGCAGGCGGCGCGCTATAGGCGAGCGCCTGTTGCAGCTTGGCCGCTAATTCTGCGTCCTTGGGCAGATGCAACAGCCCGCAGCGCGACCATTCCACGCGTTCACCCAACGCCGCCCACGCGCGCAGGTTATGCAGAAACGCTGCGCGCGTGAGCCGGCTGGCGCGGTTGTCATCACGTGACAACATCGGGCGGAATACGGCAAGCGGGTTGCCCGATGCGCCCTGCCCGATCTGTTGTGCGCGTTCCAGCACGGTGACCGTGACACCCCGCAGCGCCAGCGCATGCGCCAGCGCCGCACCTGCCACCCCGGCGCCGATCACAACCACATGCTGTGGCACTGCAGTGTCAACCCATTTTGAGTTGCCTTCTAAATGGGCTTTCAGGCAATGCCGCTTGCGCCCAAACCCCTCGCGTTTCTCACACACGAAACCCGCCTGGCTCAGACCTTCACGCACCGCCGCTGACACCGTGTACGTTGCCGCCACTGCACCCGGCCTGGCCAGTCGCGCCAGTTCGTCAAACAGTTTGGGCTGCCACATATCGGCGTTGCAGTCGGGCGCGAAACCGTCCAGATAGAACGCGTCCACGCTGGCCTGACTCTGCTGCAGGCAATCGAGCGCGTCACCCAGCATCAAGGTGAGTTGCACCTGCCCACCATCGAGCGCGATGCGGTGAAAGCCCGGCGTCAGCGTCGGCCAGTTGGCCAATAGTTCATTGGAGAGATCGGAGCAATCCGGCCACTGTGCATGCAGACGCGCCATGTCATCGGCCAGAAACGGATGCTTCTCGACCGACAGAAAATGCAGCCGTGCCGAGCGTGCCGGATCAGCCCGCCACGCCGCCCAGGTCGTCAGAAAATTCAATCCGGTGCCGAAGCCGGTTTCCAATATGACGAAATTCTCACGGCCAGCCCACCCGTCCGGCAATCCACACCCCTGCAAGAACACATGGCGCGCCTGCCCCGCGCCACCGTCAGCGGAGTGATAGATATCGCCGTATAGCGCGGAGTACGGCACACCGTCCCTGAATTCAAGGCGGGCCGGAACAATGGTCTTCAACATGGTCGAATGGTACATTGGGGCGGTTCCCTGTCGCGTCCCCTGCCATCCTCAACTCCATCATGCCCAAACCCAAAACCTGGCTTCGTCTTGTTCTCATCGTGTTGGTCGTGACTGCGCTGGCCTATGCCGGCTGGCACTTCACCCGGCCGGCTCCACCCGAAGTCGAACTGGCCACCATTGCGCGTGGCACAGTGGAATCCACCGTGGTCAATACCCGCGCCGGCACCATCAAGGCGTGTCGCCGTGCCAAGCTGGCGCCTGCGGCCGGTGGGCAGATCGTGAAGCTGTGGGTGAAGGAAGGCGACCGCGTGAAAGCCGGCCAGCCGCTGCTGGAACTGTGGAACCGCGATCTCGCCGCGCAGCGTGACCTGGCTACCCGCCAGCTGGCGACGAGCGAGGCACGCCGCCGCGAAGCCTGCATCATGGCCGACAACGCGAAGCGCGATGCCGAGCGTACACAGCAACTCGTCGACAAGGGCTTTGTCAGCCCGCAAAATGGCGAGGATGCACGTGCCCAGTCGCGTTCCCGCCAGGCCAATTGCGATGCGCTGGTTGCCGATGTAAAACGCGCGCAGGCGCAGATCCAGGTGTCTTCAGCGGGGCTGGAACGCACCACGCTGAGCGCGCCGTTTGCCGGGATCGTGGCGCGCGTCACCGGTGAAATCGGTGAATACACCACGCCCTCGCCGCCCGGCATCCCCACCCCGCCGGCAATCGATCTGATCGACGACTCCTGTCTGTATGTGAGCGCGCCGATGGACGAAGTCGATGCGCCCAAAATCCAGCCCGGCCAGCTCGCGCGCATCACCCTCGACGCCATTTCAGGCAAGACCTTCAGCGGAAAGGTACGCCGCATTGCGCCCTACGTGACCGAAGTCGAAAAGCAGGCGCGCACGGTTGATGTCGAGGCCGATTTCGACACGCCGCCCACGCAAGGCTTGCTGGTGGGCTACAGCGCGGATGTCGAAGCCATCATCGAACGCCGTGACAACGTGCTGCGGGTGCCGACCCAGGCCATCCAGCAAAACGGCACCGTGCTGGTGTTGGGCGCCGACGACACGCTGGAGCAACGCAGCCTGAAAACCGGCCTCGCCAACTGGGCCTTCACGGAAGTGGTGAGCGGACTGAAAGCCGGCGACCGGGTGCTGCTGTCGTTCGACCAAGAGAACGTGAAGGCGGGCGTCAAGGTCAGGCCCAAGGCTGCACCATGATTCGCCTCACCGCGATCACCCGCGTGTTCCACATGGGCGATCAGGAAGTGCGCGCGCTCAACGACATCAACATTGAAATCAAGTCGGGGGAATACGTCTCGATCATGGGGCCATCCGGTTCCGGCAAGTCGACCCTGCTCAATGTGATCGGACTGCTCGACCGCCCCAACAGCGGCAGTTACGAACTCGACGGCACCGACGTTACCGATCTTTCAGAAACCGAGCAGGCACGCGTGCGGCGTGAAAAAATCGGCTTCGTGTTTCAGTCGTTTCACCTGGTGCCGCGTTTTACTGCAGCCGAGAACATCGAACTGCCGCTGATGCTGGAAGGCGTTGCCCCGGCCGAACGCAAGCCGCGGGTCGAGGCCGCGCTTGATGCCTTTGATCTGCGCGACCGCGCCGGTCATCGCCCGGCCGAACTCTCGGGCGGGCAGCGCCAGCGCGTGGCGATTGCGCGCGCCACCATCCTGCGGCCCACTGCCCTGCTGGCGGACGAACCCACCGGCAACCTCGACCACCGCATCGGCGCCGAGGTCATGGCCTTGCTCGAGGGCTTGCATCATGCAGGCACCACGCTGATCGTCGTTACCCATGATCGCGAACTCGGTGCGCGCGCGCATCGCCACATTGCGATGCGGGATGGAGAAATCGTGGGCGACGAAACATGAGCACCCTCATAAACTTACTGCGCGTGCGTGATCCGGGCCCGTCCGGTGCTCGGAATCCTCATGTACTTCTATGTACATTCCGGTTCCTGTGCTCCGGGCGCACCCGGCTGACACCCGCTCGCTACAGCTTCTAAGGATGCTCAAATGAACCTGCGCGACACGCTCACCCTCTCCTTCACCACCGTGGTGAGCTACCGCACCCGTTCCCTGCTCATCGTGCTGGCGATGGCGCTGGGGGTGGCGGCGGTGGTGGTGCTCACCGCGCTGGGTGACGGCGCGCGGCGCTATGTGGTGGGACAGTTTTCGTCGCTCGGCACCAATCTGGTCATCGTCCTGCCGGGCCGCTCCGAAACCTCAGGCGGGATTGTCGGTGCGGCGCTCGGTCAGACACCGCGCGACCTGACACTGTAAGACGCCCGCTTTATCGGCCTGC
>JBBQDI010000039.1:0-8890 GCA_038319505.1 Burkholderiales bacterium | reverse complement strand
GGGCTGGGGCAGTCGACCTGCGTCGGTATCGGCGGCGACCCGATCAAGGGACTCGATTTCATCGATTGTCTGGAGCTGTTCGAACTCGACCCGCAGACCGAAGCGGTGATCCTGGTCGGTGAGATCGGCGGCAGCCGCGAGGAAGAAGCAGCCGAATACATTCGTTCCAGCATGAAAAAGCCCGTCGCAGCCTATATTGCCGGGCGCACCGCGCCCAAGGGCAAGCGCATGGGTCACGCCGGCGCGATTATCGCGGGCGGCGCAGGCACAGCCGACGCCAAGATCCGCGCGCTGGAAAATGCAGGCGTCGTCGTCGCGCAAAGTCCTGCCGGACTGGGCGAGGCGGTTCAGGCCGCGCTGGCCGCGCGTTCAAAATAATTCAATGAAACTCGGCGTCGCCCAACTTAACCTCGTCGTCGGCGACATCGCCGGCAATGGCGCGAAGCTGCTGGCCGCGGCGCAGGAGGCGCATGCCGCGGGCGCGGCGCTGCTGCTGACCCCCGAGATGTCGATCTGCGGTTATCCGGCCGAGGACCTGGTCTTGCGGCGTGATTTCACAACAGCCTGTGAAACGGCGTTGCAGCAACTGGCCGCCACTGCGCCGCCTGAACTCGCCCTGATCGTCGGTTATCCCGAACGCAGCGACGAGGGGCTGTTCAATGCTGCAGCGCTGCTTCGGGGCGGCCGGGTGGAGACGGTCTATCGCAAGCATCACCTGCCCAACCATTCCGTCTTCGACGAGCAGCGGGTATTCAGGAGCGGCAATACGCCCTGCGTGTTTGCCTGTGGCGGGCTGAATTTTGGTCTGGTTATCTGTGGCGACATCTGGGAGCCGGGTCCGGCTGCGCGCGCGAAGGAAGCCGGCGCAGACTGGTTGCTGGTGCCGAATGCCTCCCCGTTCCATCTCAACAAGGAGCGTGCACGGGTTGAGGTGGCGCGCGCCCGGCTGGCCGAAGCGGGCGTGCCCATTGTGTATGCCAATATGGTGGGCGGCCAGGACGAACTGGTTTTTGACGGTGCTTCGTTCGTCATGAACGCTGACAGCGAGGTGGTCGTGCAGTGTCCGGCCTGGCGCGAGGGACTGTTTTACCTGGAACTGGCCGGGGATGCGTGTCGCGGGCCCCGGCATGTGCTGTCAGGTGAAGATGGAGCCGTTTACGAGGCGCTGGTGATGGCGGTGCGCGATTACGTCGCCAAGAATGGGTTCAAGGGCGTGCACCTGGGGCTGTCGGGCGGGATCGATTCGGCGTTAACCCTGGCGATTGCGGTCGATGCAGTGGGCGCGGACAAGGTGCACGCCGTGATGATGCCGTCGGACTACACCGCGTCCATCAGCGTCGAGGATGCGCGCGACATGGTGCAGCGGCTCGGCGTGCGTTATTCCGAAATCGCGATCAAGCCCATATTCGATGCCTTTGTGACGCAACTGGCCGGCGAGTTTGCCGGCCTCGCAGCCGACACCACCGAAGAAAACCTGCAGGCGCGTACGCGCGGCACGCTGTTGATGGCGCTGTCGAACAAGTTCGGCTCGCTGGTGCTGACCACCGGCAACAAGAGCGAGATGGCAGTCGGCTACGCCACCCTGTATGGCGACATGGCGGGCGGCTTTGCGGTGCTGAAGGACGTGTCGAAAATGCGGGTGTACCGGTTGTCGAATTATCGTAACAGCCTGTCCCAAATCATTCCCCAGCGCATCATCGATCGTCCGCCGTCGGCCGAGTTGCGGCCCGACCAGACCGATCAGGACAGCTTGCCGTCGTACGATGTGCTCGACGCCATTCTGGCGGCCTATGTCGAACGCGACCTGTCAGCACGCGACATTGTTGCATTGGGGTATGACGCTGCCATCGTGCGAAAAGTCATCCGCATGGTAGATTTCGCCGAGTACAAGCGCCGACAGGCCCCCCCCGGCCCGCGCATCACACCCCGTAATTTCGGAAAAGACCGCCGTTATCCGATTACCTCGAAATACCGACCCGAAGGAGATCTGCCATGAAAAAAATAGAAGCCATCATCAAGCCATTCAAACTCGACGAAGTGCGCGAAGCGCTATCCGAGATTGGTGTGACCGGCCTGACCGTCACCGAAGTCAAGGGCTTTGGTCGTCAGAAAGGCCACACCGAGCTGTATCGCGGTGCGGAATATGTGGTGGATTTTCTGCCCAAGGTAAAACTGGAAATCGTCATTTCAGAAAGCATGCTGGACCGTGCATTGGAAGCGATTGTCACTGCCGCGCGTACCGGAAAGATCGGTGACGGCAAGATTTTTGTGAGTCCGGTGGAACAGGTGGTGCGGATCCGTACCGGCGAATCGGGTGAAGCGGCAATCTGAGCCGGCTCTACACCGGCTTCAGAATTACCAGAACCGGTACCACGCTTTCCCTTCGGTGTTGACGCCATTGACGAACTTGCTGTTGGGGAAGTTAAGCTTCAACACCCGCTGTGCATCATCACGCAAGTCGGTCAGTTTCAGTTTGTCGTAAGCCACCACCATGATCGCCAGCGCCTCTTCCAGTACGGGGGCTTCCGGGTAGGTTTTGAGCACTTCCTTGGCACGGTTGGCCGCGGCCACCCAGGCTTTTCGTTTCAGGTAATACTTGGCAACGTGGACTTCGTTGCCAGCCAGTGCATTGACCAGATATTTCATGCGGGCATTCGAGTCTTCGGCGTACTTGCTGTCAGGAAAGCGGGTAACCAGTTCCTTGAACGACAGAAACGCATCCCGCGCAGCCCTGGGGTCGCGTTCGCTCAAGTCCTGATCGACCAGTTTGCCCAAATAGCCAAGATCGTCATTAAAATTCGCCAGACCCTTCAGATAGAAGGCGTAATCGACGTTAGGATGATTGGGGTGTAGCTTGATGAAACGGTCTGCCGCGGCGATGGCGGAAATCGGCTCGTTGTCCTTGTAGTAGGCGTAGGCGATTTCCAGTTGCGCCTGCTGCGCATAGCGGCCGAAGGGGTAGCGCGATTCCAGCGTCTCGAACAGTTTGACGGCGCGCTCGTAGTTGCCTTGATTGAGATCGTCCTTGGCCTCGGAGTAGATTTTTTGCGCCGACCAGCCCGCGGTTTCATCCTTGACCTCGGGCAACAGGCCACAGCCCCCCAAGGTGAGCGCAGCGCTCAACAGCACCCTGCCTAGCACCCGTTTGAGGCCAGGCACTCGATTGAATGCGTTAAAACTGGATAAATGTATTTTAAGCATGGAAAAGGACACAGAAAAATTGTCGACTGATTATAAGGGAAATACCGAGGGTGACATTCGCCAACTGGTAATCCCGGATGCAGAGGGGGGCAAGCGCCTGGATCAGGCACTGTCTGACTTGCTGCCCGAGTTTTCGCGCAATCGCATCCAGAACTGGATCCGCGCACGCAAGATATCCGTCGATGATGCCTGGGGCACCACCAAGATGAAGGTGAGCGGTGGCGAGTCGGTGCGGGTCGAAATTGAATCCGACCCGAACGCCACGCCAGACGAGCCTGAAGCGATCCCGCTCGACGTGGTATACGAGGATTCGATGCTGATGGTGATCAACAAGCCAGTGGGTCTGGTGGTCCATCCCGGTAGCGGCAACCGCCATGGGACCTTGTTGAATGCGCTGCTGCACTGGGTGCCGCAGGTGGCCGAATTGCCACGTGCCGGTATTGTCCACCGTCTGGACAAGGACACGTCCGGCCTCATGGTCGTCGCCAAAACCCTGAAGGCGCATACCGACCTGGTGCGTCAGTTGCAGGCGCGCACTGCCAAACGGGAGTATCTCGCTCTGGTGTACGGCGAAGTCGATCGGTCTGGCACCGTCGATGCACCGCTGGCGCGTGACCCGCACAATCGCATCAAGCGGGGCGTTCATTCCATGGGCAAAACCGCCATTACCCACTATGAAGTGGTTGAACGCTTCCCCGGCATCGCGCTGTTGCGTTGCAGGCTGGAAACCGGACGCACGCATCAGATACGGGTGCACATGCAGCACATTGGTCACCCGCTGGTGGGTGAACAGGTTTACAGTGCAAGCCGCCGCAGCCACTATAAAATTCCGTTTCCGCGTCAGGCGCTGCACGCTGAACGGCTGGGCTTGATCCATCCGGTCACGCAGGAATCCATGCTATGGGAATGTCCCTTGCCCACCGATTTTGCCGAACTCCTCGACGCTCTGCGCGCAAACAAAGCCTGGAATTCCTGAGCGCATGTTGCAACCCGACTGGCCGGCTCCGTCTGGGGTGAACAGTCTGATGACCACCCGCGAGGGTGGCGTGAGTGGTGCGCCGTGGACCAGCTTCAACCTCGGTGACCATGTCGGCGATGATCCCGGCCATGTGGCGTCCAATCGCGCGCGTTTGCGCCAGAAGCTACCCGCCGAACCAGGCTGGCTCAGGCAAGTTCACAGCGCCCGCGTGGTGGCGCTAGGGCTTGAGTTCAATCCGGAAGCGGACGCGGCCTTCACGCATCAAAAAGACCAGGTTTGCGCCGTTCTCACCGCCGACTGTCTGCCGGTGCTGTTCTGCGACCGTGCGGGCAGCGTGGTGGCGGCTGCGCACGCCGGCTGGCGCGGGTTGGCCCACGGCGTGCTGGAAGCCACGGTGGCGGCGATGCAGGCACCGCCGGGTGAGGTCATTGCCTGGATGGGAGCCGCCATTGGGCCGCAGGCGTTCGAAGTGGGTGACGAGGTACGACAGGCATTCGTCGCGCAGCATCCCGAAGCCGCCGTGGCCTTTCACCCGCATTCCGCATCGGGTCCAGGCAAGTGGCTGGCCGACATCTATCAGCTAGCGCGTATCCGACTCAATCACGCGGGCGTCCACGCCATTTACGGCGGCGGGCGCTGCACCTTCAGTGAAGCGGACAACTTCTATTCCTATCGCCGCGACGGCATGACCGGGCGCATGGCTGCGCTGATCTGGCTGGAATGACCGGCTTGAAACAGGCCCCGGCTAAAAGTCTTCGCGAATGCGTAAATAGCGCGGAAAGCGCGGCAGCCCTTTTTTCGTCAGGTGCTGATAACGGTAGGTAATACGCGTACCGATAGGGGGAGGTTGGCGGCGCAGTGCATCACTGAGTCCGCTCCCAATCCGGAAACGCTTGCCGTCCGGCATTTCCATATTCAGCGCACCCGTCATGCCGCGATATTTCCCGTTGCCTGGCGTATACCCCACAACGACTGCTTCGGCATCCTTCCAGGGTTTCAGTTTGAGCAACGCATCGCTGCGGCCGGTCACATAAGGGGCATCGGCGCGATGCAGCATCAGCCCTTCACCGCCTGTGTGCACGATCGTATCGAGTCGTCGCTTCAGCGCCGTGCGGTTGGCTACACGCGTCTGCTTGACGACGCTCAGCCAGGGCACGGCAGTGTGGGATACGAGTGTCCGCATCTGTTTGAAGCGATCGCTGAACGTGCCTGGTGCACCGGGCAACTCAAATACCAGATAACGCACCCGCCACCATTCGGCATCCAGCGGCACGGTCCGGCGCACCGTGCCTGACAGCGCATCGAACTGGCCGCGCCCGATCCACAATTCACCGTCAAGGGGCACCGCTGGAAACGGCGCGGTGAACCAGGCGGGGGCAGGCACGATGCCGCCGCCGCGAAAGCGCAGGGTGTGGCCGTCCCACTGGGCGCGCACGCCATCAAACTTTTCGCTGACCCAATAGCGGGTGACGTCGACTTTGCCAGCATAGTCTTTGGCCAGCATCATTGCCGGTGGGGCGGGCGGTGGCTCGCTCCATGCCGGGCTCACGCCGATCCAGACCAGCGCCAGCATCAGCCACATTTTCATGACACCAGCCATTTCTGCAGAAACTGCGCGTGCCCCATGCCGGGATCGAGTTGATATAAAGCAAATCCCAGTCGCTCATATAAAGCGCGAGCCGACGCATTGCCTTGCAACACTTCGAGCGTGAGCTTGCAGGCGCCGCGTTCGCGGGCGATCGATTCGACCTCGGCGAACATCCATCCCGCGATGCCGCGTCCGCGGTGTCCGGTCGCGACCACCACATCGTGCACATTGACCAGTGGACGGCAGGCAAAAGTGGAAAAGCCTTCGATCGCGTTGACGAGTCCCACGGGTTGATCGTTGTCGAATGCCAGCACGCTGAAGATAAACGGCCGTGCGGCGAGTTGGGTGACCAGGTTGCCGCGGGCGAAATCACTGAGCGGTTCGCCGCCGCCTGCCGGGTCGCGTGCGTAAGTGTCCATCAGATCTACCAGCGCAGCTGCGTGCGGTGCGTAGTCGTAGCGGGCGCGGATAATCTCAATCATGGGTGCGCATCGACAGATCCACGGCGCGGATATGCTTGGTCAGCCCGCCAATGGAAATACGGTCCACCCCGGTTTCGGCCACGCCGCGTACGCTGTCCAGGGTGATGTTGCCCGAAGCCTCCAGCTGCGCGCGGCCCTCGGTCAGCGCCACCGCTTCGCGCATTTGCGTCAGGCTGAAATTGTCGAGCAGGATCAGGGTGGCGCCGGCGCCGAGCGCGTCGCGCAGCTGCTCCAGCGTTTCCACCTCGATCTGCACGCTGACCTTGCCGGCAGCCAGCTTGAAAGCGGCTGCCAGCACCGGTGCGATACCGCCTGCCGCCACGATGTGGTTTTCCTTGATCAGGATGCCGTCATAGAGACCCATGCGCTGGTTCTGCCCGCCCCCCACGCGCACCGCGTATTTTTCGGCGACGCGCAGGCCGGGCAGGGTTTTGCGGGTGTCGAAAATGGCTGCGTGCGTGCCAGCGACCGCTTCGACATAAGGCCGGGTGGCGCTGGCGACCGCTGACAGGGTTTGCAGAAAGTTCAGCGCCGGGCGCTCGGCAGTCAGCAGCGCGCGCGCATTGCCGCTGATTTCGACCAGCACGCTGTCGGCTGCAACACGGTCGCCCTCGTTGACCTGCCAGTTGAGGGTGCAAGCCAGGTCGAGTGCCCGAAAACAGGCGTCGAACCAGGGCCGGCCGGCGATCACGGCAGCTTCACGGGTGACGACACGGGCGCGGGCAGTATGCGTTGCGGGGATGAGCTGGGCGGTGAGATCGCCGCCACCGACATCTTCGGCCAGCGCACGCGCGACATCAGACAGAATCTGTTCTACGTTTAAATTAAGGGCCAAATCAGACATGGAGGGTTGAAATCGCCAACGAAGGCATCATTTGGATGTCATTGAATATACCTTAAGCACGAGGCCACTTATGCGTTTTGACAAGCTTACCACCCAGTTCCAACAGGCGATTTCCGATGCGCAAAGCCTTGCCGTCGGCGCCGACCATGCCTACATAGAACCGCAGCATCTGCTGCTGGCACTGCTGAATCAGGAGGGCGGCGGCGCGGGGTCGATCCTGTCGCGCGCCGGGGTGCAGGTACCCGCCCTCAAAGCCTCGCTGACCCAGGCGCTGGATCGCCTGCACAAGGTGGAAGGGCAGGGCGGTGAGGTGACGATTTCGCGCGACCTCAACAACCTGTTGAACCTGACCGACAAGGAAGCGATGAAGCGCAATGATGCGTTTATCGCGTCCGAACTGTTCCTGCTGGCGGCGCTGGACGACAAGGGCGAAACCGGGCGCCTGCTGAAGCAGCACGGCGCATCGAAGCCTGTGCTGGAACAGGCCATCGCCTCGGTGCGCGGCGGTGAGAACGTGCAGTCGCAGGAGGCCGAAGGCCAACGCGAGGCGCTGAAAAAATACACGCTGGATCTCACCGAGCGTGCCCGCGACGGCAAGCTTGATCCGGTAATCGGGCGCGACGACGAAATCCGTCGCACGATCCAGATCCTGCAGCGCCGCACCAAGAACAACCCGGTACTGATCGGCGAGCCCGGTGTCGGCAAGACCGCCATCGTCGAAGGGCTGGCGCAGCGCATCATCAACGACGAAGTGCCGGAAACCCTCAAGGGCAAGAAGGTGCTGGTGCTTGATCTGGCTGCGCTCCTGGCCGGCGCCAAGTATCGCGGTGAATTCGAGGAACGCCTCAAAGCCGTGCTGAAAGAGGTGGCGATGGATCCGGGTCGCTACATCATGTTCCTGGATGAGTTGCACACGCTGGTGGGCGCAGGCAAGGCCGAAGGCGCGATGGACGCCGGCAACATGCTGAAGCCGGCGCTGGCGCGCGGCGAGTTGCACCTGATCGGCGCGACCACGCTCGACGAATATCGCAAATACATCGAAAAAGACGCGGCGCTGGAGCGCCGCTTCCAGAAGGTGCTGGTCGACGAACCGAGCGTGGAATCGACCATCGCCATCCTGCGTGGCCTGAAAGAACGTTACGAACTGCACCACGGCGTCGAGATCACCGACCCGGCGATCATCGCCGCCGCCGAATTGAGCCATCGCTACATCACCGACCGTTTCCTGCCCGACAAGGCCATCGACCTGATCGACGAAGCCGCTGCGCGCATCAAGATGGAAATCGATTCCAAACCCGAGGTGATGGACAAACTCGACCGCCGCATCATCCAGTTGAAGATCGAGCGCGAAGCGGTGAAGAAGGAAAAGGACGAGGCGTCGAAAAAACGTCTGGGGCTATTGGATGATGAGGTCGAAAAACTCGGCCGCGAATACGCTGATTTGGAAGAAGTCTGGAAATCCGAAAAGGCCCAGGTGCAGGGCAGCGCCCACATCAAGGAAGAAATCGACAAGCTGCGTAGCGAGATGGTCGACCTGCAGCGCCAGGGCAAGCTGGACAAGGTTGCCGAGATTCAATACGGCAAGCTGCCGCAGCTGGAAGCACAGTTGAAGCACGCCGAAACCGCCGATACCAAAGCCGCGTTCAAGTTGTTGCGCACCGAAGTTGGCGCCGAGGAAATCGCCGAAGTCGTATCACGTGCGACAGGCATTCCGGTTTCCAAGATGCTGCAGGGTGAGCGCGACAAATTGCTGCACATGGAAGACAAACTGCACAGCCGCGTGGTGGGTCAGGATG
>JBBQDI010000038.1:0-8895 GCA_038319505.1 Burkholderiales bacterium | reverse complement strand
ACGTGGTGATGAGGAGCGGCACGAACACATCGGTAGGATTGGCCGCACCGAGCTGCGCCCGGAAAGTGAAAATCGTGATCGGCAGCAGGGTCACCGACGCGGTATTGATGACCAGAAACAGAATCTGCGCATCGCTCGCGGTATCAGGCGAAGGATTGAGTTTTTGCAGCTCCTGCATCGCCTTGATGCCGAGTGGCGTGGCAGCGTTATCCAGCCCCAGCATGTTGGCACCCATGTTCATCGTCATCGCACCGAGCGCCGGATGATTGGCCGGGACGTCTGGAAACAGGCGCTTGAACAAAGGCGCGAGGCCACGTGTCAGCAAATCGAGCATGCCGGCGCGCTCGCCGATTTTCATCACGCCCAGCCACAACGCCATCACCCCGGTTAAACCAAGTGAAATTTCAAATGCTGTTTTGCTGCTGTCGAACAGCGCCTTGACCAAAGCGGCAAAAATGTCGGCGTCGCCGAGAAAAACCAGTTTGAAACATGCAATCAGAAATGCAACCAGAATGAAACCAACCCACAGTACGTTGAGCATCACCCCTAGGCCATCCAGCCGGAAAAAACCACGAGCAGCCCCGCCGCCAGCCAGATCACCAGGCCGCGCCAGATCATGCTGACGGAACTGTCGATGCCGTCAGCATCGGGTGCCTGACCGGTACCGAGTTCGGGCCGCCACACGGCTTCATCGGCCACGTTGACGCTCTGGCCCAGACGCACACCCATGGCACCCGCGCCTGCGGCAAGCACCACACTTTCCTCAGGCTCCGGCCAAACCGATGCCTGGGTGCGCCAGCAATACGTGGCGTCTTCAAAGTTGCCGGCAATGGCATACGTCAGCGCCGTCAGCCGCGCAGGCACCCAGTTGATGGCATGAAAAACACGTTGTGCGCACAAGCCGAAATGTCCCTGGGATGTCTCCCAGCGGCGCGCCAGAATTGACGCACTCCGGAACAACACCGCCCCGATGGGCCCCAGCGGAACCAGCAGCATGAACCAGAACAGGACGCCGAACATCTGACGATGGCTCGCTGCCATCGTCTTCTCGATCGTGATGCGCACCATGTCGTCAGCGCTGAAATGGCTGGTATCACCGCTGCGCCAGCCTTCGAGACACGCACGCGCACCTTCAACATCGCCGGCACGCAACAGCCGCGCGATCTGCTCGGCCGTGTCGCTGAAATACTTGAATCCCAGGGTGAAGTACAACACCACCACATTCCACCCCCAGCCGAGAATGGGACTGACGCCGTTGAGCATGTAAAAGATCAGCCACACACCGGTCAGCAACGGCAGCACTGCAAGTGCCCAGGCGATTGAGCCGTGACTGGATTCGCCTGCATTAAAGCGCTGTTCCAGCCACTTGATGAAGCGTGTGTACTGTTGATAATGAGGCAGCGGGTGCCGCAATGGGCGCACATGTTCGAGTGCAACGGCGGCGAGCACGGAGAAGAAGGCCATTAGCGATCCATTTCCAGTGTAAAGGTGCCGATCTGGCTTGCCTGCCCGGCTGGGTGATACAACTCGACAGTCGGCATGACGAGTGTTTTTCCACGCGATGCCAGGGAGTCATACAAGGCCTGATACGCCTTGGATGGCGCCAACAGCACCGCTGCCTTGACCCGCGCCGCATAAACGGGTCGGTGTGCAATGCGGCCTTCTTTCAACCCGCCCGGTACCGGAGCGCTGTCGGCCAGGATGTAACCCAGTTGCGCGTGCACTTTTCCGCTGGCAGCGCGCGGGTCGGTCAGGATCACGCTGATCGTATTGCCCGCCGCCACCTTGGCCGCAGTAAATTTATCCAGTGCCGTTCGCTGTGATTTACGCATATTGCTGATCGGGCCTTCGTAATCAAGATAGGCATAACGATAAGGCCCAGCCTCGGTTTCCACGATGCTGACCGGGCTGAACCCGCCCCACCACCAGAACACTGCCAGCAGCGGCAAGATGAACGCCAGCACAAACGCCAGCCACTGTTTCTTGAACACAAATGATCCCCTATTTCTCAGCCGAAGATACCACAGCCCGGCATGCATACACCGGTGCTTCATGGCACGCGCATCGTGTTGCCAACCCACGCTCTGTATCTACGCCGTTACCCAGCCTTAAAAAGTGTGATGTTTATAATGCAGCTTACTTTCGAGAGCCTGCCATGACCATTCGCCTGCTGTTTACCTTGTTGTGCCTAAGCCTGTTGCCTGCAGCCCATGCGGACCCACTGACCGGTCAGGTCGATATAACCGAGGCCACCGTGCCGATGAAAGCCATCAAGGTGGGCGCCCACAGCTATTTTGTGCAAGGCCAGCCCGGCGCTGCGTCCAGTGAGAACCAGGGCTTCATGTCCAACGCCGGGTTTGTCATCACGCCCGATGGCGTGGTCGTCTTCGACGCGCTCGCCTCGCCGCCACTGGCCAAAAAAATGTTGGGCCTGATACGGCAGATTACGAAACAACCGATCAAGCGTGTGATCGTCAGCCATTATCATGCTGACCATTTTTACGGCCTGCAGGTATTCAAGGCGGAGGGTGCCGAAATCTGGGCCCACCACTTTGCCGAAGGCGGCACCCGCGGCGAAGGTGCTGCCGATCGCTTTGCCCAGCGCAAGGAAGTGCTGTTCCCATGGGTGGACGACAACACCCAACTGCTCGAAGCTGATGTTTTTCTGCAAGGTGATACCGATTTCGAGATGGGGGGGATTCATTTCGCCCTGCGCTATGTGGGCCCGGCACACTCCAGAGAAGATTTGGCCATGCTGGTCAAGGAAGATGGCGTGCTGTATGCCGGCGACCTGGTGTTTCGGGGCCGCGTGCCATTTGTCGGCGACGCGGATAGCCGTGCCTGGATCGCCGCGCTGGACAAACTCATTGACATGAAACCGCGCGTCCTCATCCCGGGCCACGGCGCCTATTCACGCGTCCCGAAAACCGACCTCGTATTCACCCGTGACTATCTGAAATTTCTGCGCGCCCAGCTGGGTCCCGCCGCGCGCAACCTCGTTCCTTTCGACGAAGCCTATGCCGCCATCGACTGGTCGAAATACCGTGACATGCCGGCTTTCAATGAGGCAAACCGGTTGAATGCGTCCAACCAGTATTTGCGTCTGGAAGCGGAAGACAGGCCGTAAAAACCACGACTTTCAAAGGGTTGTAAGCCATCAGGCCTGCGCACTCATTCGGTGCAAAATCACGTTGCTGCTACCCATGTCGCACCATAAAGCGCGATAATGACTGGCTAATATCAATACAACTCCATTTATTCACTCTTTTCATGCTCTGTTCCCCCGAAGAACTTCTGCAAAAAACTCAGGCATTGTCGAGCACCTGGCTGCATTACCAGTCGGTACCAAGCTTTGAAAGCTTCGTCGAGTTGGCGGTCTCAATCAACAGCTTCACCGAGTTTCTGATCGACAAGGGCGTCACAGCGCTACACCACGCCAGCCACCAATTGGAGCAGGTCACGCTCACGCTGTTCAGTACGGACGTCATACATCCCCTACCGAAGGCCGCGCGGAACGACCTGAATCAGCGCGTCCTCGCGCTCGGACGCATGGCAGCAAAGCATGCCCTGGACACCGCCGGCCTGGCCGAACGACGCCATGACCTGCAACACGCCACGCCTCACGACTTGCGCATCGGGCAAACCTGGCTGATCAGCCATGACCCGGACTCCTGGGCGTCACTGCAGGCACAACTCGGTTATTTTGGTATGGCCGCAGAGTTTGCCAGTTGGGGCCAGCCTTTACCGGACAGGGCAGATGATGCCCCCATGCTGCTACTTGATCTCAGCAGACTGCCTGAAGCTGAATGGTCCAGCCAAGTCCAGTCCCTGCGACAACGATTTCCCATGGGACAGCTGATCTGTCTCGGGGTGCGTTCGGACTTCGAGCAATTACAACAAGCTCTGCGTGGCGGGGGGGATAGCTGCCTGCTGGAAGGCACGCCATCGCACGCTATCGTTGAACACATCATGGAGTTGAGCGAACGTCACGAGCAGGAAGCGTTTCGTGTACTCATCGTGGAAGATTCCAAAACGGCCAGTCATCTGATCCGTCGCACCCTGGAAGAAAACCAGATCGTTTCCGAGGTCGTCAACGATCCGCGCCAGGCGCTTGATGCGCTGCGGCAGTTCAACCCGGACCTGATCCTGATGGACATGTACATGCCGAACTGCACCGGCGTTGAACTCACACGCATCATTCGTCAACACAACGAATTTCTCAGTACCCCCATCGTCTACCTGTCAGGTGAAACCAACGTCGCCCTGCAAGTCGATGCCATGCGGCTGGGGGGTGATCATTTCCTCACCAAACCGTTTAATCCGGTGTTCCTCAACGCCATCGTCAAGAGCAAGATCGAGCGTTACCGTGCGCTGCGCCGCACCATGTACAACGACAGCCTGACGGGCCTGCTCAATCACTCCAGCGGCAAGAGTACCCTGGACATGCTGCTATCCAGCGTGGAGTACGAGGGCGGTTTTCTGTCGGTGGTGATGATGGACATTGACCATTTCAAGCAGGTCAACGACAACTACGGCCATCCCGTTGGCGACCAGGTCATTCGCAGCCTGTCCTGGCTGCTCAAGCAACGCCTGCGCAAGCAGGACATCCTCTGCCGCTATGGCGGCGAGGAATTCATGATCGGTCTGCCGCATACGGATGCTGAGCAGGCATTTTCTCTGATTGATCGCATTCGGGAAGATTTCGCCCAGATTCGCCATCCCTATCGCGACAGCTATTTTCTCTCCACCATCAGCGCTGGCATCGCAACCTATCCGATGTTTCAAACCGGCGATACGTTGATCAAGGCTGCAGACGAAGCGCTCTATCAGGCCAAACGGAACGGACGCAACCGCATTCAAACCGGCGACAACTGAAGCGCGCCGTTCGCTGCCAGCGCGCTTAGCTCACTATCAGCTTCAGCCCGATCAGAATCGTCACGACCTCAAACGACCGCTTGATCCACAGGTTGCCCTTGCTGATCGCCAGGTGGCTTCCCAGATAGCCCCCGATGATCGCGCCGGCCAGAAGCGCCGGCATCCATCCCCATGCCACGGTCCCGATGACCCCCAGCACCAGGGCGCCGGTTCCGTTCCATACCAGTCCGCACAGAATCAGCGTGTAAGCCACAGCCCGGGTGTAATCAAGGCCAAAATAACGGATCTGCCAGATGGTGAGGAAGAGCCCGGTGCCACTGGTAATCGAACCGTTGAGAAAACCAACCACGAACAATCCGGCCATGCCGCCGATCAGCGCCGCACCGTGCTGATTTTTGGGCGTGTGATCCATGCCGAGCCGGGGTTTGAACACCGAATACAGGCCCAACCCCAGTGTCAGAAAACCCAGCGCCAGGGTGGCGATGCGCTCGGGAACGTGAAGAATCGTCAGCGCCCCCAGCACCACGCCCGGCAGGCCGGCAACCAGGATAATCAGCGAAAAACGGCGTTCGAGATGCGACTCTTTCAGGTGCCGCAGGGTCGCGCCAAGGCCAAGCGCGACGCTGGCTACCTTGTGGGTCGCCAGCGCGACGCCAAAGGGCAGGCCCAGGAAAATCAGCATGGGAAACTGGATCAGACCCGCCCCGCCGCCCGACAAGGCTGAGAAGAAGTTGGCCGCGAGCGCGGCAACAAACAGGACCAGCTGGTCAAGCACGTCAGGAACCGGGAAGCGTCAAAACCGATTTCACGCCCTAGGCGGTGACACCGATTTCGGCTGGCAACCTGGCGTAAACCAGTTTCAATTCTGCCTCGGTGATGACGTTCAATATCTGGTCAGCCACCGACGCGTCGACGAAAAACTCAACCACTACCGGCAGGTCACCCGCGAGTTCAAAAAATCCCGCGTCATGACGCATGTGGCGGCCAAACCCGGCTAGCGCACGGAAGGCTGAGCCCCCGCTGACGCCCATCCCTTGTGCCCTATCCAGCAGCCATTCGTATGTCAGCTTGCCATGATGGCGGCTCCCCTCGGACACAAACACCTGCAGACACACTGTGTTCATTTGAAAAGCCTCATCGTATAAAAACCCAAGCCCGTCGCCAGGAAGGAGCCCGTCATGTGGGCAAACGCAATCAGGCCGCCCGTCAGCCACAGACCACGCATCAGCGTAGTGACGACTTCGGCAGAAAAAGTGGAAAATGTGGTCAGCCCGCCCAATAGGCCGGTAATAAGAAAGAGCCGCGCTTCTGGCGGCAGGCCGGGGTGTTCGGAGAACCAGGCGATGACCAGACCAATAAAATAGCCGCCGATCAGATTGGCGGCCAGGGTACCGAGCGGCATGGCGGGATACACCGGGTTCAACCACAATCCCAATCCCCAGCGCAACCACGCACCAATGGCCGCGCCCAGGCCAATTGCGAGGAAGGCGGTCATGGTTGAGGTGATACGGTTGAAATCATTCGCGCATATTAACCGACTGCTTCGCGGTCTGACGTTTACAGCGCGTCCTTGATGATCTCGGTCAGGAGGGTTTCCACATCATCCAGGGCTTTTTTCAGCGCCGGGTTCCGGGTGCGCGGCGGCTTTCGATAGGCGACATAAATAGTTGGATCGTTGGGAATTTTGTAAACCGACACACTGTAGGGGCATAACACCATTGCGTGCGGATCCGCTTTCATCATGTTGCGCGAAAGCGTGGCACTGCAAAACTCCATCTGTTCGCCAAATTCATATATCTGTTTGGTTTCGCCCAGATCCTTGCCGGTTCGTTCCAGCATGTCGGCAATCATGTTGCTGTGCGTAATCTTCAGCCCTTTGCCTTCGATCGCAAATTGAACCGCATCACGCACAGCCTGATAGTTGCCCTGGGTCTTGAACACACCATTGTGGCATTCGGCTGCCAGCGAGGAAAATGGCAGCAAAAGCATCGCGCACACGGTGAGCATGGTTTTCATGGCAGTCTCATGGAATCATTGCAATGCCTTATTTTCTGTTTTTTGCGGGCAGGAGGCAATGGTCGTTTGATACACTCGCCACATGGCGACACCATTCAAAGCGGCACAACTCAAGGCTGATGGCCGATTCTGGCTGACCCTGGATGGCAGGAATTTTCTGGGCCGCGGCCGCGTCGAACTGTTGCAGCGCATCCGCGAATCCGGATCGATTTCCAAAGCCGCCAAGGCGATGAAAATGAGTTACAAGGCTGCATGGGATGCGATCGATGCGATGAACACTGCATGGCAATCGCCGCTGGTTGAAAGTGATCCATCTGGTAGCCGCTTGACTGAGGATGCGGAGCATCTGATCGCAACCTATCAGCAGGCTGAAGCCAGGCACGCGGCATTCATGACAAACCTGACGGAGGTCCTGACGCATCCCGGATCTTGAACGTGTTGTCGAAAATCCGCGCGCGTACGCGCAGACCATCTGAAAAACGTTGGTCCATCAGGTCATCACTTATCCGGCTCTTCTCCACGTTGCGCCTTGAGCTTGCGCCACAATGATGCACGGTTGATTCCAAGAATCTGCGCCGCTGCTGTCTGGTTTCCCTTTACCTCATCAAGGACACGGCTGATGTAGGTTTTTTCCTGTTCATTCAGCGTTGGCAGGCGTCCATCGATCTTGCGCAAGCTGAAAGCTTCGGCTTTTCGAAGCGTCTCCGGCAAGTGCGCCACTTCGATGGTGTCGCCTTGCGCCATGGCAGTTCCTCGCTCAATCAGATTCTCCAGCTCGCGCACATTGCCGGGAAACGGATAATCCATCAGCAGCGTCATCACATCTTTTGAAATGTGCGTGACTGGCTTGTTCATCCGGCTCGTGAACTTGAGCAGAAAATGCTGCGCAAGCAAAGGAATGTCCCCCTTCCGCTGCAACAGCGGCGGGATGTTCAGATTCACCACATTCAGCCGAAAGTAGAGATCTTCGCGAAAGCTTCCGTTCCTGACTGCCTCGATCACGTCGCGATTGGTCGCCGCCAGCACCCGGACATCGCACTTCACCGGCCGCGTGCCACCCACCCGCAATACCTCTTTCTCCTGTAGCACCCGCAACAGTTTGACTTGCATGGATGGCGCCATCTCTGTCACTTCATCAAGAAACAGGGTGCCGCCCGAGCTCACTTCTATCAGCCCTTTCTTCAATGCGGTAGCGCCGGTAAACGCGCCTTTTTCATGCCCGAACAATTCATTGGTCAGCAATTGTTCGCTGAATGCGCCGCAGTTGATCGCAGTGTAGGGGCCATTGTTCCGGGCGCTCTGCTTATGCAGATATTTGGCGAACAGTTCCTTGCCGGTGCCGCTCTCGCCCGTAATGAGCACGTTGCAGTCGGTAGGCGAAATCTGCCTGGCCATGTCCAGCAGCCGCTGCATCTCGACATCCTGGGTGACGATGTCATCGCCCCCCCGATAGAGATCGACTTCACGGCGCAATGCCTCGTTTTCGCGGCGCAAATGGACTTTCATCAGCGCCTCGGCCACCACCTTGCGCACCTCGTCGAGCCGGAAGGGCTTGGCAATATAGTAAAAAGCGCCGTGTTTAAGCGCCTGCACAGCAGACTCAGCCGTGGCAAATCCGGTAATAAAGATGACTTCCGCATCCGGCTGCAACTCGCGACTTCTTTTCAACACATCCATGCCGTCCACGTCTTCCATGCGCAGATCGGTGAGCACCACATCAAAGTGCTGTGCTTCCAGCAAGGCAACCGCCTGGGCACCGCTTTGGGAGGCGGTAACCGTGTAGCCTTCCTTCTCCATCACATGCTGGAGATTGCGCAATGCGATTTCCTCGTCGTCCACGATCAGCAAATTTGCATTCATCCTTCCGCCCCTTTTTCATTACCAGCATCGATCGAGGCAGATTGTTCGCCATCTCGCGGCAGCCGAATGCGAAACGTGGCGCCCTGCCCCGGCGTACTCTGCACGGCAATGCAACCACCGTGTTCGTCGACGATTTCATAGACC
>JBBQDI010000037.1:0-8938 GCA_038319505.1 Burkholderiales bacterium | reverse complement strand
GGTTGGTGAGCATGCCGGCGCGCGTGGTCGCGCCGACCAGGGTAAACGGCGGCAGGTCGAGCTTGACCGAGCGCGCCGCCGGGCCTTCGCCGATCATGATGTCGATCTGGAAATCTTCCAGCGCGGGATACAGCACCTCTTCCACCACCGGACTCAGGCGGTGAATTTCGTCGATGAACAGCACATCGTTCGGTTCCAGATTGGTCAGCAGCGCCGCCAGGTCACCCGCGCGTTCCAGCACCGGCCCCGAAGTCTGGCGCAGATTGACACCCATCTCGCGCGCAATGATGTGCGCCAGCGTGGTCTTGCCCAACCCTGGCGGACCGAACAGCAGCACGTGGTCGAGCGCTTCGCTGCGTTTTTTGGCGGCATGGATGAAAATTTCGAGCTGTTCGCGCGCCTTGGCCTGACCGACATATTCGGCCAGCGTGCGCGGTCGCAACGCACGCTCAACCTGTTCTTCCTGCGGACTGGTGGGCTCGGGGGCGATGAGGCGATCAGTTTCGATCATGCTGGACGGGTTTCTGCAAACATGCGCCGATTCTACTCTGCGTCTTTTTGGCGTACGCCATCGGACAAGATCAATTGGCCACGACCCCGTGCCTTGGCCTGATAGAGGGCGTCATCCGCACGCGCGAGCGCCTTGCCGATGCTGTCTCCTGCCATGCTCTGCAGCCAGGTATGGCCCGCGCTGATCGTGTTATCCACCGTCAGGCCTTTTGAGCGCAACTCGCTTCTGAAACGATCGGCCAGGCGCTGGTACCAAGCCTGAACCCCGTCGTTGTCCAGCCCGGACAACAATGCGGTGAATTCATCACCGGCCAGGCGCGCGGTCATGTCAGAGCTGCGCGTGAGTGCCTTCAGCGTGTTCGCCAGTGCAATCAAAGCCTGATCGCCCGCAGCATGGCCGAACTGGTCGTTGATCGCCTTGAAGTGGTCCACATCAAGCAATACCAGCGCAATGACATGACCCCGATCCGCCAGGCCGAGCATATGGGGAAACTGGGTCTCGAATGCACGCCGGTTGGGCAAGCCGGTGAGGACGTCCGTCAGACTGAGGGTGGCCAATTGCTCGCGCTGATCGTGCAACTGCTGCGCAATGCGGTTGATGTCTTCAGCGGCATGCAAAAACTCCACATAACGCGTCGCGATCGGCGGAGCAGACTCATTGCGGGTCAGGCACGCCAGTGCGTCAAGCGCAGCATCGACATCCTGCAGAACTGGGCGGCGCAGTCGCACCACCACCACCACCAGCAAGGCCAGCACACTCACCAGCGTGAGCATCCCGGCGAGAATTTGCTGCCAACCGCCGTAGCCGAGGCGGTGTAGGGGTGACCGCGCCACCAGCCTCCATCCTATTGTCGGCAAAGGCACGCTGACCTCGCTCACGCCCTCTGACAAAATGCCACTGCTGACCACCGGCTTGCCTGCTCCATCGAGGAGGGAAATGGCATGCCCCGGTTGGGTGGAATCGTCAATGATGCGTTGAAGCTGTTCCAGCCGCACACTCGCAAACACCTTGCCCAGAATCTCACCCTCCGGCCCGCGTACCTCTGCGATGAAATCAACATGCTCAAACCCTGGCACATCGCGATGGATCGGAATCTGATTCAGAATACGCGGACTGCGCTGACGCAGGTCGCGCAGACAACTCGGCCCGACGCGCAACAAATTGGCATCACCATATATTTCGCCTTGCGGACTCACCAGCGCCAGCCCGAGGATGCTCGGTACCAGGCGCTGACGCGACGCCGCCCACTGCTGCCTGTCTTCGATCGAACCGATCATCAACTGATCGATCAGCTGCGGATCGCGCGCCAGATTATCGACAAACTCCCGGTAATAATCCCAGCTCCGCATCACATTAGCCTGCGCCTGCGCTGCTTCCACATTCAGCAGACGCGCCTCGGCTGCTTCATTCGCGCGCAGGCTGAACACCAGGCTCAAGGCCATGCCCGCCGCAAACAAACCCACCACCCCGACCAGCAGCCAAATAAATCGCCAGCGCAGTGACCTCAGGCGTTGTTTGGATTCGGTGGAAGTGATGGCCATGTCTTAAGCGCGAGACAGCGTCCGCAAAGCCAGGCGAATGGCCTCGCCCACCGGCAGGTCCGGGGGCAGTTGACGCAACGCATCCGTCGTCTCGCGCTCGTTGTATCCCAGTGCCAGCAATGCCTGACGCACGTCGTCCGACACGCTTGCCGGCGCGGCACTGGCAACTGCGCCGGCAAATACCGGTTTGCCTTTCAATTCGAGCAACAGGCGCTCGGCGGTTTTTTTGCCGATACCCGGGACTTTGACAATGCGGCCGATTTCCTGCTCGGCAATCGCGACGGACAAATCATTGACCGACAGACCGGACAACACCGACAAGGCCGTCTTGGCACCGATGCCCGAGACTTTCAACAACTCGCGAAACGCTGCGCGTTCGATCTCGCTGCCAAAGCCGTACAGCAAATGCGCATCTTCGCGGATGGCATGGTGCGTCAGCAGGCTCACTTTCTCGCCCAGTGCCGGCAGGTTGTAGAAGGTGCTCATCGGCACATCGATTTCATAGCCGATGCCATTCACATCCACCAGAATTTGCGGCGGCTGCTTGGCGGCGAGGGTGCCGGTAATCCTGCCTATCATGATTTATCCTTGTTCTGATTCATACCAGCCGCCCGCCCTTGACGCGATAGCCTGCCGTCGAATGCGCGCCCAACCGGCTGCCATGCGCATGGGTGATGGCACAGGCGAGCGCGTCAGCGGCATCGGCAGTCGGCGCAACCGGCAGGCTCAGCAAGCGCTTGACCATGTCCTGTACCTGTTCCTTGGCGGCCTTGCCATGACCCACCACGGCCTGCTTGATTTGCAACGCCGTATATTCCGCAACGAGCAACTCATTGGACACCGCCGCACAGATCACGGCGCCACGCGCCTGCCCAAGCAGCAGCGTCGATTGCGGGTTGACGTTGACGAAGACGATTTCCACTGCGCAGGTATCAGGCTGATAGGTGGTGACCACTTCGTTCATGCCCGCAAACAGCACCCCCAGACGCTGCGGCAAGCTGCCTTCGCCGCTTTTGATCACGCCGCTCGCAATGTAAGACAGTTTCTGGCCGGTCTGCTCGATCACGCCAAAACCGGTAAAGCGCAAGCCGGGATCTATACCGAGAATTCGCAATGGGAGGGTTACTCCGGCAACACCGCGTTGGTATAGACATCCTGCACATCGTCGAGCACATCCAACGCATCGAGGATCTTTTGCATCTTCACCGCATCATCCCCTTCGAGTTCCGTCTCGGCTTCCGCACGCATGGTGATCTCGGCGACCGCCGGCTTGAATCCGGCCTTTTCCAGCGCCTCTTTTACCGCCTCGAACGTGCTGGGGTCGGGTGACGTCAGCACTTCTATCGAACCATCCTCGTTGGGGATGATGTCGTCAGCGCCCGCGTCCAGCGCCGTTTCCATCACCACTTCCTCGTCGGCACCCGGCTCCAGCACGATCTGCCCGCAGTGCTTGAACTGGAATGCCACGCAGCCGTCGGTACCCATGTTGCCGCCGTGTTTGACAAATGCGTGGCGCACATCAGCCACGGTGCGCACCTTGTTGTCGGTGAGGCAGTCGACGATGACCGCGACGCCGCCGATGCCATAGCCTTCGTAGCGCGCTTCCTCGTAGTTCACACCTTCGAGTTGGCCGCTGCCACGCTTGACCGCATTTTCAATATTGTCCTTCGGCATCGACTCGGCCTTGGCCTTGTCGATCGCCAGCCGCAGGCGCGGGTTCATGCCGACGTCGCCGCCGCCCATTTTGGCGGCCACGGTGATTTCCTTGATAAGCTTGGTGAAGATCTTGCCGCGCTTGGCATCCTGGCGACCTTTGCGGTGCTGGATGTTGGCCCATTTCGAATGTCCTGCCATGTTGATTCCAACGCAAAATAATCGGAGATTTTAGCACCGTGAACCACGCTCTCAGCTTCGGCATCGACCTCGGCGGCACCAAAATTGAACTGATCGCGCTGGACCCGGCCGGTCAGGAATTGCTGCGCCGTCGCGTCCCCACCCCGCAAAACGACTATACCGCCACGGTGGCTGCCATCACCATGCTGGTGCAAACCGCCGAAACCGAGCTGAAACAGAGCGGTACGGTCGGCATCGGCACCCCCGGTGCGATCTCGCCCGCCACGGGTCGCATGAAAAATGCCAACTCGACCTGCCTCTTTGATCAGCCCCTGAAAGAAGACCTGGAACGTGCGCTGGCGCGCCCCGTTCGCCTGACCAACGACGCCAACTGCCTGGCGCTGTCCGAAGCCACCGACGGTGCGGCGGCCGGCGCGGCTGTCGTCTTCGGCGTCATTCTCGGCACTGGCGTCGGCGGCGGCATCGTCGTCAACGGCCAGGTGCTCGAAGGCGCCAATGCCATTGCCGGGGAATGGGGCCATTCGCCGCTGCCCTTCTTCCAGTTCGCTCACGCCCAGGCCGACCGCACATCCACCGGACTGCACCCGGCCACCGGCGAAGCGCTGATCCACCCGTGGCCGAGCCCACGTGAACTCGACGCTGCATCCACGTGCTATTGCGGCAAGAAAGGCTGCATCGAAACCTGGCTCTCGGGCCGGGCGCTGGCCGCCGACCATGTGCGTTACGGCGGCGAAGACCTGCCGGCGCACGAAATTGCGCAACTGGCGCAAGCCGGCTACGGCCCGTGCAACGCCACGCTGATGCGCTATGAAGAACGGCTCGCGCGCGCGCTGGCTACGGTTATCAACCTGATCGACCCGGATGTGATCGTGCTAGGCGGTGGTGTATCCAACATCAACCGGCTGTATGACACGGTGCCCCGGCTGTGGCCGCGCTACGTGTTTTCCGATCGCATCGATACCCGACTGGTCGCACCGAAACACGGTGATTCGAGCGGGGTGCGTGGCGCAGCACGCTTGTGGATCGCGCCCTGACTCGCCGCTTGGCCAGTTATATTTGATTCAGTGCAATTTGATCCGCGCCCGCGTCGGCGTACTGATGAAATGTGCGTAAGTGGTCATCGCAGTCTTGACCCAGCCGTGCAACGCAACCTCGTGCATCTTGTGCAATGACCAATACACCAGCCGTGCCAGCACGCCTTCGATCATGATGCTGCCACCGCTCAGGCCGCCCATCAAATTGCCGACGGTGGAAAAGCGGCCCAGCGCGACCAGCGAACCGTAGTCACGGTACACATAATCAAGCAGCGGCTTGCCGCGAAAGCGTCGGCAGATCGCCTTGGCCATCAACGACGCCTGCTGATGCGCGGCCTGCGCGCGCGGCGGCACATTGCGACCGTCGGGCATTGGGCAGGCCGCGCAATCACCCAGCGCAAAGATATTGTCATCGCGTGAGGTTTGCAGCGTGGGCCGCACCACCAGCTGGTTATTGCGGTTGGTTTCCAGGCCATCGATTTCCTTCAGGAAATCCGGCGCCTTGATCCCGGCCGACCACACCATCATGCTGGCGGGAATGAGCTTGCCGTCAGCGGTCAACAGGCCGTCGGCGCGTACTTCGACTACCCGCTCATTGGTGTGCACTTCCACCCCTAGTTCACCCAGCCGTTCAGCCGCGGCGGCCGACAACCGCGGCGGCAATCCCGGCAGGATGCGATCGGAGGCTTCGACGATCAGCAGCTTCAGGGTTTTGTCGGGGTCGATTTTCTCCAGCCCGTAGGCTGACAGTTCACGCGTGGTGTCATGCAGTTCGGCAGCAAGTTCAACGCCGGTTGCCCCGGCGCCGACGATGCCCACCGTGTGTTGTGCAGCCGTCACTTCGGCAGTCTGGGTATGCGCACGCAGGCACGCATTAATGTGGCGGCGATGGAACTCGCGCGCCTGTTCGGGGGTGTCGAGCATGATGCAATGTTCTTTCACCCCCGGCACGCCGAAGTCGTTGCCCACCGAACCAACCGCGATGATTAGCGTGTCGTAGTGAAAGCTGCGACGCGGAATGATTTCCACCCCCTCCTCATCCAGCGTGGGCGCGACACTGATCTCCTGTCGTGCCCGGTCGAGGCCGTCCATGCGCCCCAGACGAAACCGGAAATGATGCCAATGCGCCTGCGCCAGATACTCCAGGCGTTCGGCATAGGAATCGAGGCTGCCCGCGGCCACTTCGTATAACAATGGCTTCCACAAATGCGAAGGGGACGCATCGATCAGGGTAATGTGCGCGCGATTCTTCTTTCCCAGCTTGTTGCCCAAGCGGGTGGCCAACTCCAGCCCGCCTGCGCCGCCGCCGACAATCACGATTTCATGCGCCTGTTGTTGCGTTGTCAAAACCCGCCCCTGAATGTGTCAATACCGCGATGATACCCGGAACATTAGTAGCTGCTTCTATACCTTGTTTAACAACTCACGGAGTGGAATTCGCTAGAATTCCTGCTTCACGCACTCAGGACCTGTCATGACCGAACCCCTGCTCATTGCCAAAAACGCAACCTCCGATCTTGTCCTGTTGCCACAGATGTCCAACCGCCACGGCCTCATCACCGGCGCCACCGGCACCGGAAAGACGGTCACCCTGCAAACCCTGGCCGAGCACTTTTCCAGCATCGGCGTGCCGTGTTTCATGTCGGATGTGAAGGGCGATCTGTCAGGTGTGTCGCAAGCTGGCGGCAGCAACGCCAAAGTGGCCGAGCGGGTCGACTCGCTGAAACTCGAAGGGTTTGCCTACCAGAGCTATCCCGTCACCTTGTGGGATCCGTTTGGCGCCAGCGGGCATCCGGTTCGCGCCACCGTGTCCGACATGGGCCCGCTGCTGCTGGGGCGCATGCTGGATCTGAACGACACCCAGAGCGGCGTGCTGAACCTGGTGTTCAAGGTGGCCGACGACAACGGCATGCTGTTGCTGGACCTGAAAGACCTGCGCGCGATGCTGGCTTACGTCGGCGAAAACGCCAAGCAGTTCACCACCGATTACGGCAACGTGTCGCCCGCCTCCATCGGCGCCATCCAGCGCGGCCTGCTGACGCTGGAATCGCAGGGCGGCGAGCAGATTTTCGGCGAACCGATGCTCAACATCGCCGACCTGATCCAGACCGTCCAGGGCCGCGGCGTCATCAACATCCTGTCGGCGGACAAGTTGATGCAGTCGCCGAAAATGTACGCCGCGCTGCTGTTGTGGCTGCTGTCCGAACTGTTTGAACATCTGCCCGAAGCAGGCGACCTCGACAAACCCAAACTGGTGTTTTTCTTCGACGAAGCCCACCTGCTGTTTACCGACGCGCCCGACGCGCTGGTGGAAAAAATCGAACAGGTGGTGCGCCTGATCCGTTCCAAGGGCGTGGGCGTGTTTTTTGTGACGCAAAATCCGGCGGACGTGCCGGACAAGGTGTTGTCGCAACTGGGCAACCGGGTGCAACACGCCCTGCGCGCGTTTTCCCCGCGTGACCAGAAAGCGGTCAAGGCTGCCGCCGAAACCATGCGCGACAACCCCGGTCTGGATGAAGCCACCGTCATCACCGAACTCGGCGTCGGCGAGGCATTGGTGTCATTCCTGGACCAGAAAGGTCGCCCCAGCATGGTCGAACGTGCGCTCATCGTGCCGCCGCAGGGACAGATCGGCCCCATCACACCCGCGCAGCGCCAGCAGCTGATGCAGTCCTCGCTGGTGGCGGGTGCCTACGAAAAATCCATCGACCGCGAATCCGCATACGAAACCTTGAAGGCACGTGCAACCAAGGCAGCCGATGCCGCCGCCGTGCAGGCACAGGAGAAACAACATGCCAAAACCGCTACGCAGCCCGCAGCGAGTGGCGGCGGACTGGGAGATTTGTTAGGCGGAATGCTGGGCGGAAACGGCCGTCGCCAAGGCGCCGTGGAGGCCATGACAAAATCCGCCGCCCGAGCGATTGGCAGTCAGGTTGGGCGTTCGATTATTCGCGGGGTACTGGGTAGTCTGTTCGGCGGCAAGCGTTGATCGACTGCGTAAGTCACGTGAATTTGGCCGGCACAACACCAGCCAAATCGTTTACAACCCAAACAGTCGCGCCAGCTCGGTTCCGGGATCCGGCGCCCGCATGAACGCCTCCCCCACCAGAAATCCATTCACCTGATGGCTGCGCATCCGCGCCACATCCTCCGGCGACACAATCCCCGACTCGGTGATCACGATGCGCTCGTCACCAATCCTGGGCAACAGTTCCAGCGTGGTATCCAGGCTCACCTCGAAGGTGCGCAGGTTGCGATTATTGATGCCTTGCAAAGGCGTGGTGAGTTGCAGCGCGGCGTCCAGTTCTTCGGCGTTGTGCGATTCCACCAGCACCGCCATGCCAAGCTGGTGCGCCAAGGCTTCCAGTTCCAGCATCAGCGGCAGCTTTAGCGCCGCGACGATCAGCAGAATGCAATCCGCCCCCATCGCACGCGCTTCATAGACCTGATACGGGTCAATGATGAAATCCTTGCGCAGCACCGGCAACGTGCACGCGGCATGCGCCTGCATCAAAAAATGGGTGCTGCCCTGGAAATAATCGCGGTCGGTAAGCACCGACAAACACGCGGCCCCACCCACTTCATAGCTGGCCGCGATTTCGGCCGGATGAAAATCAGGGCGGATCACGCCCTTGGACGGGCTGGCTTTCTTGATCTCGGCGATGACAGCGGGCAAGCCGGCAGCGAGTTTGGCGCGCAGGGCGCCAACAAAGTCGCGCGCAGGCGGGGCCGCAGCGGCACGCGCCCGCATGGCGGCCATCGGTACTGCTTCCTGCCCATCGGTGATCTCGGCATGCTTGGTGACGAGGATCTTTTCGAGGATGTCGGACATCGCGCCTACGCCTCCGTACCGCGATGGGAGAACGCCACCAGCTGTCGCAACTTTTCGCGCGCCACGCCGCTGCTGACAGCTTCACGTGCCAACTCGATGCCCTCGCCCAGGGTGTCGGCACGGTCGGCCACGTAGATGGCGGCACCGGCGTTTAACAGCACGATAT
>JBBQDI010000036.1:0-9029 GCA_038319505.1 Burkholderiales bacterium | reverse complement strand
GGGACCCAGGCTCAGGTTCATTTCAGATTCAAGTTACAAGGTTCAAGATTCAAGAAAAAAGTGAGTGGCACTTACCGCTCACGACTCACGACTTACCGCTCACTTCCAAGGTCGATAATACGCACCCAACGTATGGCTCTGCCCTTCTGACAGCTTGTTGAGTTCGGCCTGCCAGGCGGGCGTGGGCTTGAAGCTGTCGGCATTTTTTTTCACCGCATCGATGGCGGCGCGCCACACTTTGGTGACCTGCGTCACGTAGGCCGGACTGCGCTGGCGGCCTTCGATCTTGATTGCGGCGATGCCCATCTTCAGCATCTCGGGCAAAAGGTCGAGGGTGTTCAGACTGGTGGGTTCCTCCAGCGCGTAATAGGTTTCACCGCTCACTTCGAAACGGCCTTTGCACAGGGTCGGGTAGCCGGCTTTTTCGTCCTTGCCGTAACGGTCGAGCAGCACGCCGTTGAGGCGCGATTCCAGCCCGGCCGGGGTGTCGGTCCAGCGCACCGCTTTCGGCGGCGAACACACGCCCTCCGAGTTGGGCGATTCACCGGTGCAATACGACGACAGCAGACAGCGCCCTTCCACCATTACGCACAGGCCGCCGAACCCGAACAGTTCGATCTCGACGTCGGTGTGCTGCACCACGTTTTCCACCTGTGGCAGTGACAGCACGCGCGGCAGCACGGCGCGCTGGATGCCGAAGTGTTCGCGGTAGAAATTCACCGCTTCGTAGCTGGTGGCCGATCCTTGCACAGACAAATGCAGCCGCAGCTGCGGATGCTGCTTGACCGCATAGCGCATCAAGCCGGCGTCGGCCAGGATCACCGCATCCATGCCCAATTTCGCCGCGCGATCAACCGCGCCGGTCCAGCGGCTCCAAGTGTCGGACTGCGGATAGGTGTTGAGCGCAAGCAGCACACGACGACCGCGGTCGTGCGCATAGCGCAGTCCTTCTGCCGCCTGTGCTTCGTCGAAATTGAGCCCCGGAAATGCGCGCGCGTTGGTGTTGTCACGAAACCCCATGTAGACCGCGTCGGCACCGTGGTCGATGGCAGCCTTGAGTGAAACCAGGCTGCCCGCCGGGCAGATCAGATCAAGCGGCATGACTCGTCTCCTTCCATAACTCGCCCGCACGCGCGCCCTGGCGGCTGCCGCGCCGCGTCAGTTCGTTGGCAATGCCATTCAGCACGTCCCATTTCTTGGCGCACCATGCGGGCGCCAGCAAGATATCGGGCGAAGCGGTGCCGGTGATGCGGTGGTACAGCACCGCCCACGGCGTGCGTTCGATCAGATCGGCGGTAATGCGCACGTATTCTGTTTCGGAAAGCGGCTGATAATCGCCGCGCTTCCATTCGATGGCGAGCTTGGTGTGCTTCACTACATGCAGCGGGTGAAGCTTGAGGCCGTCGACGCCGACCTCGAGCACGCGGTCGAGGCTGACATGGCTGTGCGATTCATCCTCGCCGGGCAAGCCGACGATGAGATGGCAGCACACCGGAATACCGCGCGCGCGCGCCGCCCGGGTGGCCGCTTCGTATTCGGCGAAACCGTGACCGCGATTGACGCGCACCAGCGTGGCATCAAAGGACGACTGCAGGCCGAGCTCCAGCCACACTTCATGACCCCGCTCGCGGTATTCCGCCAGCAGGTCCAGCACCGGAGACGGTACGCAATCGGGCCGCGTGCCAATCGCCAATCCCATCACGTCGGGCGCTGCCAGCGCGTCGTCATAGAGTGCGCGCAGTTCATCCACATGCGCATAGGTGTTGGTGTAGGCCTGGAAATAGGCGATGAAGCGGCGCGCGCCGGTACCCTGCGCAATGCGGCCGCGCGCACGGTCGAACTGTGCTGCGAGCGGCACTTGATCACGGGCGCCCGGGGCAAAGGATTTGTTGTTGCAGAAGGTGCAGCCGCCGATGCCCTTGCTGCCATCGCGATTGGGACAGGTAAAGCCGGCGTCGAGCGCAATTTTGTGCACCCGTTCGCCATGGCGCTCCAGCATGGCGCGGCCAAAGGTGTGGATGCGGTCGGTCAGCGTCGTCATGCCATTGCGTCTGCCATCATGGGCTTGACGCCGCTCAGCAGGTAATCGATCAGGTCCTGCACCGGACGGATTGCCCTGCCAAACGGAAGGCTTTCGCTGCCGCGAAAGAACAGCCCTTTGCTGACCTCGCCTTTAAGTGCGGCAACCAGTTGCGAATCGATGCAGAACTGACCGGCTTTCGCGAGGCCATCGCGCAGGCCGCAACGCGTCAGGCAATGCAGGCCGATGGCGCACCGCTTGGGATCGGCACGGGCCACGGACTGCAGTCTGGATTCGCGTTTGAGATAGTTGGCCAGCCACGGTGTATTCACCGCGCGGGCGGGCAAGCCGGCGACGCTCATGAAGGTGACGATGTCTTCGGGCCGAGCGTCGGCCAGCACGTGCTTGAAGTTGGGATGGGCGTCACCTTCCTCGCTGACGGCGAACGGCGTGCCCACCTGCACCGCACTGGCCCCCTGTGACAAGGCAACCAGCAATTTTTCGTGGCTGTTGATGCCGCCGCCGACGATGATGGGTATCTGTTCACGCGCAATGCCCAGCTCGTCGAATACCTTGAAGATGGCGGGCAATACTTCGGAAAAATTGAAACGCGCTTGTGCCAGTTCGGCCGGATTGGGCGCGCCAAGGTGGCCGCCGGCATACAAGGGATGCTCGATCACGATGGCATCAGGTAGCCGTCCGTTGGGACCCAGCTTCTTCAGGCGCGACCACTTCTTGAGTACGATCGCCACGCCGCGCGCGTCCGCCAGAATCGGGATCAGCGCGACATCGGGAAAATCTTCGGTCATCTCGGGCAGGTCGAGCGGCAAGCCCGCACCCATCACAATGGCCTGCGCACCCGAAGCGCAGGCCTGGCGGATCAATGCCGGATGCTCGGTCACCGCCTTCATGACATTGACCGCCACCAGACCATGGCCCGCTGCAAGTTTGAGCGCGGCCTTGATTTCACGATCAAGCGCAAGCAGGTTAAGCCGGTTGAGCGCGTCCTTGTCCCGGCATTGTTTGGCCTGCGCCGACAGGTCGGCGTGATGGTGGCGCAGGTCGATGCTCGCAATCGTGCCGACCGCCCTGGCGCGCGCCACGGTTCCGGCCAGCCGATGTGCTGAAATACCCACCCCCATCCCGCCCTGTACGATGGGCAGGAGCGTATGACCACGAATGGCGAAGGTTCCGGGCGTCGTCATCCCGCGCTTTCTTTCTTCATAATCGGGCCATTATAGCAACTTAAAGATCAATATATCTTCTGAAAAGCCTCCAGCCTATCTGCACGCGCAGATGCTCCGGGGAGCGTCGCGCCGACATACAGGTCTCACCACGCGCTGGGCGCGCGGACTTCTTTAGCGCCTTACAACTACGGCCTACTTCTTGCGGGTGGTTCACCCGCCCTGCCTAAACGCCTACAATGCCGGGTCATACTGGCTGGCCCCTATTCCGTTTCCAAATCAAGTGTGAAGCGAAGACGAGCCGCCGACAGTGCAAGTAGCACGGCAGTGCGTGGTTGTTGCCGACGGGTCGGCTATACAACCACGGCCTACCTCTAGCGGGTCAGGCGAAAGCGACAAAGTCACAGTTGATTTGGAAACGGAATTCCGCATGTTCACCGGCATCATTCAATCTATCGGCCGCATCCACGAATACGACGCACGCGGCGCTGACGCACGCATGGTCATCACGGGTGGCAGTCTGGATTTCTCCGACGTTGCGCTGGGCGACAGCATCGCGGTCAATGGCGTGTGCCTGACCGCCGTGGCCTTGACGCCAGACAGCTTCACCGTTGACGTCTCCGCCGAAACCCTGCGTTGCACCGAAGGCTTTACCCCGGGCGCCGAAGTCAATCTGGAAAAGGCCCTGCGCCTGGCAGATCGACTCGGTGGGCACATGGTGTCAGGGCATGTCGACGGCGTGGGTACGGTGCACCGTTTTGCGCCGGTGGGTGAATCCCATGTGCTGGAAATCGACGCGCCGCGTGAACTCGCGCGCTATATCATCCGCAAAGGATCCATCACGGTGAACGGCGTGTCGCTGACGGTTAACCAGGTGGACGGCACTCGATTCATGTTGAACCTCATTCCGCATACGCTGGATCAAACCACGCTCAAGCATCTGCAGACGAACAGCCGCGTCAATCTGGAAGTCGACATGATCGCGCGTTATGTCGAACGCATGACGCAGTTCACCCGCACCACTGACAAAGATTAAGCAAGGAACCCAAACGCATGAGCCTCGCCTCCACACTCGAAATCATCGAAGAACTGAAAGCCGGCCGCATGGTCGTGCTGGTCGACGAGGAAGACCGCGAAAACGAGGGCGACCTGGTGATGGCCGCCGAGCACGTGACACCGGACGCGATCAACTTCATGGCCAAATACGGACGCGGCCTGATCTGCCTGACCCTGTCCGACGCGCGTTGCCGTCAACTCGGCCTGAAGCAGATGGTGGACAACAACCAGGCGCAGCACAGCACAGCCTTTACCGTTTCGATCGAGGCCGCCAAAGGGGTGACCACCGGCATTTCCGCTGGCGACCGTGCAGTGACGATCCAGGCTGCAGTCAAGCGCGACGCGCGGCCCAGTGACATCGTCCAGCCTGGCCATATCTTCCCGCTGCGCGCGCAACCTGGTGGTGTGTTGATGCGTGCCGGACACACCGCCAGGTTGCGCTCTGGCCGGACTCGCCGGACTGGAGCCCGCTTCGGTCATCTGCGAAATTCTGAAAGACGACGGCACCATGGCGCGCCTGCCCGATCTGGTGCCGTTCGCGCAGGAACATGGCCTGAAAATCGGCGCCATCGCCGACTTGATCCATTACCGCAACCAGACCGAAAGCCTGGTCGAACGCGCCGCCGATCGCCTGATCCAGACCGTGTACGGCGCATTTCGCCTGATTGCCTACCGCGACACCTGCGCCCAGGAAACCCACCTCGCCCTGATCAAGGGCGAAATCCATGCCGACAGGGAAACCCTGGTGCGCGTGCATGAGCCCATCTCGGTGATGGACTTTCTCGACGTCACCGGCGGCGGCCATTCGTGGCCTATCCTGGGCGCGATGGAGCGCATCGCCGAGTCGCAGTCCGGCGTGCTGGTTTTATTGCATCGGCCGGAAACCGCTGATGCGCTACTTCAGCGCATCAACCCGGCGCCTGTCGAAAACCGCAAATACGACCTGCGCGATTACGGTATTGGCGCGCAAATCCTGCGCGACCTGGGCGTCGGCAAAATGAAGCTGCTGGCCAGCCCGCGCAAAATGCCGGCAATGGACGGGTTCGGGCTGGAAGTCACCGGCTATGCTGAGAAGGCATAGGCTCAAGCAGATTTGAACCGATTATTCACGGGGCTCGAAGCGTTCGGGCCTCTCATTGAAAGGATGTAATATGGGAACCAAGGACACTTTTTCCGAACTCGACCCCGCCTACCAGGGCAAAGGCCTCAAATTCGGCATCGTCATGAGCCGCTTCAACCGGGATATCTGCGAAGGCCTGCTGTCGGCCTGCGAGGCAGAACTGATACGGCTTGGCGTGGACAAGAAAGACGTGTTGCTGGTCAATGTGCCCGGTGCGCTGGAGCATCCTCTGGCACTGCAGGAACTGGCGCTGTCCGAAAAGTATGATGCGCTCATCGCCCTCGGCGCCGTGGTGCGCGGCGACACCTACCACTTCGAGGTCGTCTCGAACGAATCTGCGCGCGGCATCATGGACGTGCAATTGAATACCGGGGTGCCGATTGCCAACGCCATCCTGACAGTGGACAAGGAAGAACAGGGCCACCAGCGCATGTCTGAAAAGGGCCGCGATGCCGCGCGTACTGCGATCGAAATGGCCAACCTGCTGAAACGCCTCTGAGATGGCAGGCTCCCGCAAAAGCGCCCGCGAATTTACCCTGCAAGGCGTCTACGCCTGGCTGGTGGGCGGCGCCGACATCACGTTGATTGCCTCCAACCTCAGGGATGACGCGCAGTTCAAACGCGCCGACGAAGCGTATTTCAATACGTTGCTGCATGGCGTGATCAAGGACGAAGACCTGTTGAGTTCGCGCATCGCGCCCTGTCTCGATCGCCCGCTTGCCGAGCTTTCTCCGGTCGAGCGCGGCATCCTGCTCATCGGCGCATATGAACTGGTGAGTTGCCCCGACGTGCCGTGGCGCGTTGCCATCAATGAAGGCGTCGAGCTGGCGAAAAAGTTCGGCGGCACCGATGGCCACAAATACATTAACGGCGTGCTCGACAAGCTGGCGCAGGACGTGCGCGCGGTGGAAATCGAACACGCCAGAAGAAAGGCGTGAGGGGTGAACGGTAAGCAGTAAGCGGAAAAACCTGGTGAATACGCACCGCTCACCGCTCACCGCTCACCGCTCACCACTCACCACTCACCGGTCACCCCATGGAATTCGACCTCATCGCCAAACACTTCACCCGCGCCACGCCGGGCGCCGTGCTTGGCGTGGGCGACGACTGCGCGCTACTCGCGCCCACACCCGGCATGCAGCTCGCCGTGTCCAGCGACATGCTGCTCGAAGGCCGCCACTTTTCCCCACAGGATGGCCCGGCCGGGATCGGCCACAAATCACTGGCGGTGAATCTGTCCGACCTCGCCGCCATGGGTGCGACGCCGCGTTGGGCCACCTTGTCGATTGCCTTGCCCGAAGCCGACGATGCCTGGCTCACCGCCTTTGCCCGCGGCTTTTTTCGCATGGCCGATGCGCACGGCATCGAACTCGTCGGCGGCGACACCACACGCGGCTCACTCACCATCAGCATCACCGTCATGGGCGAAGTGCCGCCCGGGCAAGCCTTGCGCCGCGACGGCGCACAGGCGGGCGACGATATCTGGGTTTCCGGCACCATCGGCTCGGCCGCGATGGCGCTGGCCTATCGCCAAGGGCGACTGGACATGGACCAGATCGACGCTGCCAAAGTGCTGCCGCCGCTTTATCTGCCCACGCCGCGCGTCGAACTCGGCATCGCGCTGCGCGGCCTGGCCACCAGCGCAATCGATGTTTCCGACGGCTTGCTGGGCGATCTCGGGCATATTCTGGATCGATCGAAAGTTGGCGCCACCCTCCAATTCGCTGCCGTCCCCACGCTCCCCATCGTGCAAACCTACCTGCACGAAACCGTCGCGCGCGACTGCGTACTGGCGGGCGGCGATGACTATGAACTCTGCTTCACCGCCCCCGCCAGCCAACGCGACAACGTGATGGCCGCCGCCGAGTCGGTGGGTGTAACGGTCACCCGCATCGGCCATACCACAGCCGAATCCGGGCTCGCCGTGCTGGACGCCGACGGCCAACCCCTCACCATCGAACACACAGGGTTTAACCACTTTGCAACCGAGTCTTAAATTTCTGCTCGCGCATCCGGCGCACCTGATCGCGTTTGGGTTGGGCAGCGGGCTCGCGCCAAAAGCCCCCGGCACCGTTGGCACGCTGCTGGGCCTGCCATTGTTCTGGCTCATCGTTGCGCTGGCGCCCGATCTGCCCAATCAGATCATTCTGCTGATCGCTACCTTTCTGCTCGGCGTATGGGCCTGCGGCCGCACTGGCCGTGCGCTGGGCGTGGCTGACCACAGCGGCATGGTGTGGGACGAGATCGTCGCGTTTGCGCTGGTCCTCATGTTTACCCCGGTGGTGTCGATTTCATGGGTAGGCATGCTGTGGATCGCACTCGCATTCGGGCTGTTTCGCCTGTTTGATATCGTGAAACCTTGGCCGATTCGCGTCGCCGATGCCAAGATGAAAAACGGCTTCGGTGTGATGTTTGATGATCTGCTGGCGGCGGCCTACGCCATCGCCGCCCTGAAAGGACTGCAATGGCTCGTGTAAGCGACGAAGAACTGAACCAGCTCACCCGCGAACTCGGCGACAAGCTGCGCGCGCGCGGCTGGATGCTGGCCACCGCCGAATCCTGCACCGGCGGCTGGGTCAGCCAGCTCGTCACCGCCGTTCCCGGCAGCTCCGCTTGGTTCGAGCGCGGCTTTGTCACCTATGCCAACGCCGCTAAATCCGAAATGCTCGGTGTGCCGGCTGAAACCATTGAGGCACACGGCGCCGTCTCGGAAGAAACCGCCCACGCCATGGCCACTGGCGCACTGGCCCACAGTCACGCCCACGCCGCGCTCGCCATCTCCGGTATTGCCGGCCCGGATGGCGGCACGCCCCAAAAACCAGTTGGATTAGTGTGCTACGGCTGGGCGCTGGGCGATGGCACCGTCATGACCTCGACCTGCCGCCTCGGTGGTGACCGTGATGAAATTCGTTCGCGAGCTGTTGCGGCAGCGCTACGTGGGCTGATTGATCTCATTGGCTGAACGCGGGCCGCCACCAAAAAGGCATCATGATGCTTCTAAAGAACCGGTGTGGCGATACCGTAAAATACTTCACCTTCAATAACACCAAGAATTTCACCAAAAGATGCCGCGTATATTTCACTCCCACGTCCTAGCGTTTAGCTTTGGACTCAGCGCGCTCATGAACGCCTATCCCTCCATCGTTTCCGCCGCGCAAAATCCCACCACGATCCAGGTTTCATACGCCGGCTCGATTTACAACCTCACGTCCAAGATCACCTCCTACGACGCCGACACGGCGCTACTGCAAAGCCAGCCGTGGTGGGGTAATTACACACTCGCAAATAATTTGGCCGGTCAGGTTCTGTTCCAATTGGGAGACAACTTGTCGTACATCGGTACATCAGATCCTGGAGCGCTCTTAGCGTATGAAATATACGGCGCCGGTTGTTGTGTTTCGTCGGCGACTACCCCACCCGGCTTCAGTCCCTGGGGAGAGTTAACTTCAGACCAAAGAAATTTTGTCATCCTCAGCCAGCCGCTGATCACCCTCAACGACCTCTCCGCCAGCCTCGCCTCAACCAGCCAGGGCGTGGACACGGCACTCGTCAGCGCTGAACTCATGCTCAACGGCGCGCACAGCCGCCCGCTGTCTCGGCGTGTGGCCGCTGGCCAAAAAACCGGCTGGATTGCCGGCGACTGGGGCCG
>JBBQDI010000035.1:0-9238 GCA_038319505.1 Burkholderiales bacterium | reverse complement strand
GCTGCATAAGCGACCACGGCGGCCTGGATGGCGGCATCACGCTCAGCCCGTTCGACGTTGCTGAAATCGGCCAGCCGCTCGAAGTGGAGGGCGTAGCGGTTGCCGCCCAGATAGAGGCCGCTCATGAACAAAACCGGGCGTTTCAACAGGGCGGCCAGCCGCATAGGACCGGTCGGAAACTCGGCTTCTGCCCCCAGAAAGGAAAGGCGCACCGTCGTGTCACCACTGAGGGTGCGGTCACTCAAGATGCCGAGTGCCGTGCCTTCGTCCAGGCTGGCCTGGACACGCAGCATGGAATCGATTCGCCCGAGCGGAATGATTTCCTGCACCGCCGCAGGGTTGATCGCGCCCAGCGCTTCATTGAGCTTGCGGGCGTTCTCCTCGTACATGACCATGGCCACTTTGAATCCGGATTGCTGGCGGCCAATGGCGCGCGCCACCTCGAAGCTGCCCATGTGGGCGCCCATCAGGAAGGCGCCGCGACCAGCGGCCAATACCTCATCAACGACGACTTCGCCATGCAACTCAATCTGAAACAGATCGAAGCGCCCATTGAGCAGAAAAATCCGGTCGTGGATAGTGGAGGCAAAGCTGTGAAAGTGCCGGAACAGGTCGGAGAACCGGGGTTCGCGTCCCAGCGCCCGGCGCAGATAGTCACGCGAAACCGCCTTGTCCGCGGGCGAGAAAAGCAGGAAATAGAGGCTGATGATGGCCAGAAGGAAGCGGGCGGGCGGGCGGCCCAAATGCAGCGAAATCCAGCTCATGATCCGCAGCATGATCCGGTTGCTGCGCTCCGGGCGCTGCGTCCATTCAGCCGCTTGTGTGGATGCCTGCTCGAGTTGCGGTTGCGGGGTGTTCATTGGGGCGCAGTCACCGCAAAGTCGACCGCGCCGTTCGCCACCACGCGGGCTTCGCTGCGGATATCAAAGCGGAAGCCGTGGGGCGCTGACACGGTGTAATGCAGTGTCAGGAGGTCGCCGGGGCGCACCGGGCTAAGAAACTTTGCCGATTTGATCTGCCCGCTTGCAGCTGAAATCCCATGCACCCCGGCCAGTGCGTGCAGGGCCGCGTCGAGCAGCACCACACCGGGGAGTATCGGTTGCCCCGGAAAGTGCCCAGCGTAGGCCGGATGGTTGAGCGGGATGGACAAAGGCAGGACCTGCTCGCTCATGACGGCGCCCCGGTCGGGGTTTGAGCCTGCAAGCTCGCCAGCAGGTCTTCGGTGATCTGACGGGGCAGCTTGCCGGTGGCATTGCGCGGCAGGGCATCCACAAACAGCAACGGTCGCGGCAGAAAAATCGGGTCGATGCGTTCTCGCAGCGCCTGGGTCAAAGCGGCAGGCGTGAGGCTGGGGGCGACCACCAGCGCAGTGAGTCGGCTGACGACATCGGACGTGGCTTCGTTGGACAGTAGGAAAACCCCATCCAGCACACCGGGAATGGCGTTTAACTGATGATTGAGAAACGCCAGCGAAGAGCGCTTGCCCGCGATATTGACCAGGTCGGCATGGCGACCATGGAGCAGAAAGCGGGTCCACTTGGGGCCGTCGCCGACAGGCTCGATCACATCGCTCAGCGAGGTGGGGATGTCGATGTGTCCACCTTCAGCCCACAGCGTGTCCGCATCGCGGCCCAGCCGCACATTCGGCAGCGTCTGCCATTCGATGTCAGTTGCCGTACGCCGCGAAGCGATTTGACCGGTTTCGGTGCAGCCGTAAATCTCGTGGAGCGGCGCGCCAAAACGGGCTTCGGCCTCCAGCGCCAGGGATTGCGACAGCGGGGCCGTGGCCGACAGGAGTTGCTCAACCACCGGCAGCGCATCCTGTTCCGCGAGCAGGGTGCGCAGATGGAAAGGGGTGGTCACCAGCATCCGGGGATGCGGGAGCTCTGCCAACTGGCTACATATGTCCGCTGGGTAAAACGGGTGGCCGGCATGCAGTGCGGCCCCGCTCTGCAGCGCGATCAGCACGGTCGATTCAAGCCCGTACATATGCTGTGCCGGCACCGTACCGAGAATGGCATAGGCGGCATCAACCCCCAGACGCTCGGCTTCGGCGCGTGCATTCTGCACCAGACTGCCCCAGCGCTTGGTGTGTGGAACCGGCAAGCCGGTGGAACCGGACGTAAAAACCTGGGCGATCACCTGGTCACAATCGATTTCCGGAATACCCAAACGGGCGGCGGGCGGCGGCGATTCGGGATAGCGAAAGGTGGGCAAGCCCACACTGCCATTGTCCTGATCGTCGATGCAAAACACATCCGGGTTGATGCACAGCAACTGCCGAACCGTTTCCGGCGTATGGCTGGAAGGCAACAGGCTGATCCGACCCGCAATGATGCAGGCCGCCAGTGCGACGGTAAACCGATAGCGGTCGCTGCACATATTCAGCACGTGCTGCCCGGGTGGTAGTTGGCCGGCAACGTGCGCCACTTCGTCCAGAAACTGCCTCACGCTGATGGGCGCGCCATGACGCCACGCCACGATGGCGTCAAAGGTGCGGTGTGCAATGAGGGGCAGCGTCGGCATGGACCAAGTGTGGTCGACTAGCGGAGTGGGAGCGATGTGCTTGAGCGTTCGGATGGGGGTTTCCAGAAAGCCAGCATGCCCTCCAGAATGCCATGTTTTTCCACATGGGGCAGCTTGCGCAGGCGGACCCAATATTCAACGCCAAACATCAGCAGAATCAGCGGAAAGGTCAGGAAGTTGGCGAATACAGACCAGGTCTCGATGGGGGCGAACATGAACAGCAGACCGGAAACCAGACTGATCGCCACAAAAAACAGCGTCCATGCCAGGGTGATCTGGCGTGTGTACCGGATGACGTCCGGAGCAAGACAGCTACGGTGCACGGCTTCGGCAAACCGGGTGCATAAAGCTTGCCGGTCACGCCCCAGGGTCACGCCGAAAACAGCAGCCAGCATCAGATTGGTGCCCGCGTGCTGGATGAAATAAGCCCAACTGAAATTGCGCTCCAGCGCCCCCCAGAACGCCCACAGAAGCACGCCGACGACCGCACACAGCGATAACATGGCGAGCTTGTTCGGTGAACGCCAGGTCAACCAGAGCAGGATGGCCAACGAAGGCGCCAGCGAAACGGTAACCCCAAGCCAGGGCATTGTGGTGATGGCCGTAGTGGAGGTGCTGTAATGCGCCAGAACCGGGTAAGCGATGGCTCCGGCAGCGACAATGACCCAACGGAGCATGCGTGCCAGCGGAAAACTCATTGGGTTTTGTTCGCTGCGATATGCTGGGTCAGGCTTGCGAGGGAACTGAAAATGCGGACGTTGTCCGCACTGTCAGAGCGCAACTGGAATCCGAAACGCTTGGAAACGGCCAGGGCCACTTCCAGAATGTCGATGGAATCGAGCCCCAGACCCTCACCGTAGAGGGGCGCATCGGGCGGGATCTCTTCAGGGCTGATATCGAGATTGAGGGCGGAGACAATGAGCCCGGCGACCTCTTTTTGCAGTTCATGGTTGACTTCAGGCATGGCAACTTCACATTAACAGGGGATGAGACAACCCGAAACTATCGGGCTAGCGGGCATTATATTCGGTAAGCACTCAATGACGCCTGGCTTATTCCGGCTTGCGGAACACCCTGCATAGACGGCCAAGCGGTGGCGATCTCTTTTTTGAACCGAGCCCGCCAAAGACCCGGGCCTGGGGAACACTACGAACAACCCCGGGCAAGAATGCAAGACATTGAATGCATTCATGTTATTTTGTTTATACTATCCGAATGGGCACTGCGGTGAGCCCAGCCAGCCAATCGCCCCGCCTTTTTTTCGCCGCTGATCGGGTCCGGATCAGGATTGGACTGGAAAAAAATGTGGGGACTTGTTATTATTCTCGTTTTTCCCGTTTCCCGGAAGCCATCTTCAATGCCCCACGTTAAAGTCAAAGAAAACGAGCCGTTCGATGTTGCCCTGCGTCGTTTCAAGCGTTCCATCGAAAAAGTAGGTCTCTTGACCGAACTGCGTGCACGCGAGTTCTACGAGAAGCCTACCGCCGAGCGCAAGCGCAAACTCGCTGCCGCTGTCAAGCGTCAAAGCAAGCGTCTGCGTGGTCAGCAACTCCCACCCAAGATGTATTGATTCTGCGTTCCTGCAGAATCACCCCACTCAATACACGTTCCACACATGTCACTCACGGGTCGCATTACTGAGGACATGAAAACGGCTATGCGCGCCAAGGACACGGCGCGCCTCGGTACGATTCGCCTGCTCCTGGCTGCCATCAAGCAGAAAGAAATAGACGAACGGATCGAGCTGGACGACGCTGCGGTCAGCAGCATCGTCGAAAAACTCATCAAGCAACGCAAGGATTCAATCAGCCAGTTCCAGGCTGCCGGTCGCGACGACCTGGTGGCGGTAGAACAGGTCGAGCTTGTCGTGTTGCAAGCCTACTTGCCCGAGCAGCTGTCCGCAGCGGAAGTCGAAGCAGCCGTGATCGCCGCGATTACAGAATCCGGCGCGGCCAGCGCAAAAGACATGGGCAAGGTCATGGGACTGCTCAAACCCCGCCTCGCCGGCCGCGCCGACATGGGTCAGGTTTCAGCACTGATCAAAACCCGTTTGGCGGGTTGACCCACCCCTTCTGCCCGATTAACCCGCCCGGGTTTATCATGCGACAACCATGATCCCGCGCGACTTCATTGACACCCTGCTTACCCGAGTCGACATTATCGACGTCATCGACCGACGTGTGCCGCTGAAAAAAGCCGGGCAAAACTACCAGGCCTGCTGTCCTTTCCACAGCGAAAAAACCCCCTCCTTCACGGTCAGCCCAACCAAACAGTTTTATCACTGCTTCGGCTGTGGCGCGCACGGCACCGCGCTCGGATTCCTGATGGAATACGAGCACATGAGTTTTCCCGACGCAGTGGCGGCGCTGGCGCAGGATGTTGGTCTGCCGGTACCGGATTCGGGCGAGCCCGAGCGTCCCAAGCCGCCGCCCGCGCTGTGGGATGCACTGGAACAGGCCGCGCAGTTCTACAAAAAACAACTGAAGCAGACGCCGCGCGCAATCGAATATCTGAAACGACGCGGCCTAACCGGGGCCATCGCCGCCCGCTACGGCATCGGATTCGCTCCGAACGGGTGGTCACCACTCAAGCAGGCGTTCACGGACTACGAGGCCGATGCGCTCGTCGCATCGGGGCTGGTCATTGACGGCGACCGCGGACGTCACGACCGCTTCCGCGACCGCATCATGTTCCCCATCAGGAACGGCAAAGGCCAGATCGTCGGCTTCGGCGGGCGCGTGCTCGACCAGGGGGAGCCGAAATACCTGAATTCGCCGGAAACGCCATTGTTCCACAAAGGCTCCGAGCTATACGGCCTGTTCGAGGCGCGCACCGCAATCAAGGCGGCCGGGCGCGCCATCGTGGTCGAAGGCTACATGGACGTGGTGGCGCTGGCGCAGCACGGAGTTGAATTTGCCGTGGCCGCGCTGGGCACTGCCACCACGCCAATTCACGCGCGCACCCTACTGCGCCACACCGATCGCCTGGTCTTCGCCTTCGACGGCGACGCTGCAGGGCGAAAGGCGGCGTGGCGCGCACTGGAAAACTCGCTGGAAGCGTTGCAGGACGGCAAGGAAGTCAGCTTCCTGTTCTTGCCGGAAGGCGAGGACCCCGACAGCTTCATTCGCACCCACGGCCAGGCGGCTTTCCTTCAACTGCTGGACACCGATACCATGCCGCTCTCGGCATTTCTGGTACGCGAACTTGCGCGCGACCGCAAGCTCGACAGCCAGGAAGGTCGTGCCGCCCTGATCAAGGATGCCAAACCGCTACTGGGGAAAATAGCCGCGCCGCTACTGGCCAGCTTGATCCAGCGACAAATTGCCGAACTCGCTCATTTACAGGCCGACGAATTCGGTCTTGTAGGGCTGAAAACCACCGCCACCCGACGTGCCCTCCCGCGTCCACAACGCCGCCCAGCGCCTTCTCGCGTGCGTAGCCTGGCCCGCACGCTGCTGATGAACCCGCAGCGCGTCACCGAAGTCGATGCCTGCTGGCTGGACGCAGATGACCCGCTGAGCAGCCGCATGGGCGAACTGATGGCCTGGCTGCATGAGGTTGGACCACTCAAGCCGCAGACTCTCAGCGAATCCGCCAAAGGCAGCGCGCTGGAACTCCTGATCGATGAACTGATGGCGGATTTACTCGACAAGGACGATAGCTGGGACTGGAACGCTGAGTTTGACGGCGCAGTCAAACAGTTACGCGACGATTGGCAGCGCCGCCGCTGGCAGGATTTGGCGGCACGCCCCTTAAGCAGCCTCAGCGTAGGTGAACGTCAGGAATTGTCTGAACTGGCACGGTCCTAGCTTGTTACAAACGCCGAGACAAACCCTGCGTTTACGGTATAATTGCCGGTTTTTGAACGATTTTTTCTGCCTTTGCAGTTAGCGCAAGGCAACATTTTAAAGCGGAGAAATACCTGTGGCCGTACGTGGAAGAAAACCAGGCGGTGGCGCCAAGAAAGCTGAAGCGCTCATCCCCCTTAAGGCACTGACGCCGGTGGAAGCCGAGGCGCGCCGCACCCAACTCAAGAACCTCATCATTCTGGGCAAGGAGCGTGGCTTCCTGACCTATGCCGAGATCAACGATCACCTGCCCGATGAGGTGCTCGACGCCGACCAGATCGAAGGCGTGATCAGCATGATCAACGACATGGGCATCCAGGTCTACGATGAAGCGCCGGACGCCGAGACCCTGCTGATGCAGGAAGCCAGGCCCGCTGCTGCCGACGAAGACGTGGCAGCTGAAGCTGAACAGGCACTCACCACCGTCGATTCCGAATTCGGCCGCACCACCGACCCGGTCCGCATGTACATGCGGGAAATGGGAACGGTCGACCTGCTGACCCGCGAAGGCGAAATCGAAATCGCCAAACGCATCGAGGAAGGCCTGCGCCACATGGTGCAGGCCATCTCGTCATGCCCGCTCACCATCCAGCAAATTCTGGACATGGCGACGCAAGTCGAAGAAGACACGATGCGCATCGACGAACTGATCGATGGCTTTGTTGAAGCCGAAGCCGAAATCAAGCCCGCCAAGCCCGCCGAAAAGCCGTCGAAAGCCGATGATGATGAAGCTGACGAAGAAGATGAAGCTGCCGCGGCAGCGGCCGTAGCCGCCAATCTGGCACAGCTGAAGACCGAAGCCCTTGCGCAATTCGACTTCATCCGAAAAGCCTATAAAAAGGCCCAGAACGCTCACGTCAAATACGGCCTGGGCAGTGCGCAGCACATGAAGGCGCAATCCGAAGTGACCGAGTTGCTGATGGCCATCCGCTTCACCGTGCGCCAGGTGGACAGCCTGTGCGAGCAAATTCGTAATGCAGTGGAAGAAGTGCGTTCGCACGAGCGCAAGATCATGGAATTCTGCGTCGCGCGCTCCGGCATGCCGCGTCCGCACTTCATCAAGGGCTTCCCCGGCAATGAAACCAATCTGTCTTGGCTGGACAAGGAAATCGCCGCCAAGAAAGCCTACTGCTCGACCCTTGCCAAAGTGCAGTATGAAGTCAAGGCACACCAGGAAGCGCTCATCGCAATGCAGGATCGCGTGGGCCTGTCGATCAAAGGCCTGAAGGACATCAACAAGCAGATGTCCACCGGCGAAGCCAAGGCGCGCCGCGCCAAGCGCGAAATGATCGAAGCCAACCTGCGCCTGGTGATTTCGATCGCCAAGAAATACACCAACCGCGGCTTGCAATTTCTCGACCTGATTCAGGAAGGCAATATCGGCCTGATGAAGGCAGTTGAAAAATTCGAATATCGGCGCGGCTACAAATTCTCGACCTATGCCACCTGGTGGATTCGTCAGGCAATCACGCGTTCGATCGCCGATCAGGCACGCACCATCCGGATTCCGGTGCACATGATCGAAACCATCAACAAGATGAACCGCATCAGCCGTCAGATTCTGCAGGAAACCGGCATTGAGCCTGATCCGGCCACCCTGGCACTGAAGATGGAAATGCCGGAAGAAAAGATCCGCAAAATCATGAAAATCGCCAAAGAGCCGATTTCCATGGAAACGCCGATCGGTGATGATGAAGACTCCCATCTGGGTGACTTCATCGAAGATTCCAGCACCCTGTCGCCTGATGACTCCGCAATTTACGGCAACCTGCGCGACGCCACCCGCGAAGTGCTGGACAGCCTGACCTCACGTGAGGCCAAGGTGTTGCGGATGCGCTTCGGCATCGAAATGAATACCGACCACACACTGGAAGAAGTCGGCAAACAGTTCGACGTGACACGTGAGCGGATTCGCCAGATCGAGGCCAAAGCGCTGCGCAAGCTGCGCCACCCGACCCGTTCCGAAAGGCTGAAAAGCTTCGTCGGCAGCGGCGAACAATAAGTGCCCTGCCCCGCCAACCGGCGGGGCTTTACGTTTTCGGGTCTGTAGCTCAGCTGGTTAGAGCAGGGGACTCATAATCCCTTGGTCCACGGTTCAAGTCCGTGCAGACCCACCAAAAACAAACGGCCTGGCGTGTTTCGCTCCAGGCCGTTTTGCCGCCGAGCGGCCAACCCTTTCGGGTCTGCACTGCCATGTTTGAACAAGCCTTCAAAAACATCGACGACGTACTTTGGAAAGAGGCCGGTTGCACCACCGAGCTTGACTATACCGAGCAGACCTCCTGGCTCCTCTTCCTGAAATACCTCGATGAGATGGAACAGGAGAAGGCGATGGAGGCCAGGCTGGGAGGGAAGAAGTACGCCTTCATCCTGGATAAAGACTATCGTTGGGAAAGCTGGGCCGTGCCCAAGGGCAAGGGCGGCCAGATCGACTACAACAAGACGAAGACCGGCGATGACCTGCGTGAGTTCGTCACTCTGAAGCTCTTTCCCTATCTGCACGGATTCAAACAGAAGGCCAACGGACCGAATACGATCGAGTACAAAATCGGTGAGATTTTTGGAGAGATCAAAAATAAGATCCAGAGCGGTTACAATCTCCGCGAGATCATCGACCACATCGATGAGCTGCACTTCGGCTCGCAGACTGAGAAGCACGAGCTTTCAGATCTTTATGAGGCTAAGATCAAGAACATGGGCAACGCCGGGCGCAACGGCGGCGAGTATTACACCCCACGCCCGCTCATCCGCGCTATCGTGCAGGTCGTGCAACCCAAGATCGGCCAGCGAATCTACGACGGTGCCTGTGGCTCGGCGGGCTTCCTGTGCGAGTCGTTTGAGTACCTAAAGGCCAAACACAACCT
>JBBQDI010000034.1:0-9301 GCA_038319505.1 Burkholderiales bacterium | reverse complement strand
CATGTGCGGCTACACGGTGAAGGAAATCCCCACCGACTCGACCGGCAGCGTCAATATCGACGCGCTGAAGGCCGCGGTCGGACCGCAAACGGCCGGCCTGATGCTGACCAATCCGTCGACCCTGGGCGTGTTCGAAAAAACCATCTCCGAAATCCAGAAAATCGTTCATGACGCGGGCGGCCTCTCGTATTACGACGGCGCCAACCTGAACGCAATTCTGGGCAAGGTGCGCCCCGGTGACATGGGATTCGACGTCATCCACATGAATCTGCACAAGACCTTTTCCACTCCGCACGGCGGCGGCGGGCCAGGCGCCGGTCCGGTCGGTGTATCGAAGCGGCTGCTGCCCTTCATGCCGATTCCGCTGGTTCTGAATGAGAACGGCGCTTACCGCCTGGCGACCGAGGCTGATGTACCGCAGTCAATCGGTCGCATGTCAGGCAACATGGGCAATGCAGGCGTGCTGATGCGCGCTTACATTTATGCGCGCCTGTTGGGCCGCGATGGCATGCACCGCGTGGCCGAATACGCCACACTCAATGCCAATTACCTGATGGTCAAACTGCGTGACGCGGGTTTTGATCTTGCGTTTCCAACCCGCCGCGCCAGCCACGAGTTCATCGTCACGCTGAAAAGACTGAAGGAAACCACGGGCGTCACCGCGATGGATTTCGCCAAGCGCCTGCTCGATTACGGCTACCACGCGCCAACCACCTACTTTCCGCTGCTGGTTCCGGAATGCCTGCTGATCGAGCCCACCGAAACCGAAAGCCGCGAAACGCTGGATGGCTTTATCGAAGCCATGAAAACGATCAAGCACGAAGCCGAAACCAGCCCCGAACTGGTGAAGGGCGCGCCCTACAGCCTGCCAGTACGGCGCCTGGACGACGTCAAGGCCGCACGCGAACTCGACCTGGCGTACAAACCAGCGGAATTTATGCCCTCCAGGGTATGAGCGATCCCACCAGCCCGTTCAAGGGCAAGACCGGCCTGCAGCGACTGCGCAACGCAGTCGGCTACTCGTGGGCCGGACTCGGCGCCGCCTTCAGGCACGAGGACGCGTTCCGTCAGGAAGTGTGGCTCGCGCTGTTACTGATGCCACTTGCGTTGTATCTGGGGGAAACCGGCTTGGCACGCGCACTGTTGATCGCCTCGGTGCTGGGGGTCCTGGTCGTCGAATTGCTGAATTCGGCGCTTGAGGCTGCGGTCGATCGCATCTCGCTGGAGCATCATCACCTCATCAAACGCGCCAAGGACATGGGCAGCGCAGCAGTGATGCTCGCACTCGTCAACGTCGTGGTCGTCTGGGCACTGATTTTACTGAGTTAACTGACATTAACCAAAAATCGTGCCAATATTGCGCCGCCCCCCTCAAGTTGTAGCGGCTCGTAGCCGGAATAAGGAGGGTGCCCCATAACCGGTAAGCTTGTGAACCTTAAATCCGTCTGCCTCCTGTTAAGCCTGTGTCATGCCGGTTACGCCGCCGCCTTCGGGCTGGGCGAAATACATGTACGCTCGTACCTGGGACAGCCGCTGCACGCCACCGTCCCGATTCTGGATGCCACACCAAACACAACTGCTGAATGCTTCAGCCTGGGCGCAGGCACCGGGAGCATTTCCCCCCCGCTACATGCGCAATTGAAGGTCGAGCAAGTTGGCAAACAAACCGTCCTCCATATTCGCACCCTCCAGCCGATCCATGACCCGATCGCGCAGTTTGAGCTGGTATCCGACTGCGGATCGAGATTGCAGCGCGAATATGCCGTATTGCTTGACCCGCCTGCACGGGTGGACTCTGCCATCACCCATGATACTTCCACCAGCGCACCCACAGCTGCGGTGGTCGACATCACGCCCGTCGTGCCACGCGCTCACAATCGTCCGCGCCGTGCCAAACGTTCCGCAGCCATTTCCACGCACGCCGCTGCTGCTGCCTCACGCCAGTCTGCCACGCACGACAGGCACCCGGCCGCGTCTGCCGCCGTGCCACGTCTGGTCCTCTCCGGCAAGCGGAGTGGTTTCGGCAATGGATCGCTCGCACTTCAATACGACATCAATTTGCCGGATATGAACCGGAAGCTTCCTGAAGGCCTGACAGCAGCAGAAATATCTGACGAATACACGGCGCTCACACACAAGCTCGCGCATCTCGAAGCACAGCTGGTCGAACTGCAGCAAAAAAATGCCTCCCTCGAGGCCAAAGGTGGCCCCGCTCCGGTAACCGTGACACGAAAACCGACTGACGGGCCCGCTCAATGGCCCATGTATCTGCTGATCATCGGCCTTCTCACAGGAGGGGGCGCGCTGATCGCTTTGCTACGCCGCCGCAGCAACCAACGCGTTACGGATGTTTGGGTTCCGCCGAGTGAGCCGACACCCCCTATTCCGGACCCGATGGAATCTGATCCATGGGCGCAGCCGCTGCCCCCGAAAACGGCCATCCCGCCTGCCTCGCAGCGCATGTCTGAAATTGCCGCGCCGCCGCCCATACAAACCACCGAGGTCAAGGATGACATCCTTGACCAGGCTGAAGTGTATATGGCGCATGGCCATGGCGAACTTGCAGTCCACCTGTTACAAGAGCACGTACGCAATGCACCGGACGAGTCTCCTGTGCCATGGCTGCTCCTGCTGGACTTGCTGCACCGTGATGGCGACATGCCCGGGTATAAAGCCGCCAGCGCAGAGTGCCGCCGCCATTTCAACATCAACCTCACCGGCCACCCCCTTTCGCAAAACAGTGATGCCAATATTGGGCTTGAAGCCTACCCGCATCTTCTGGAACAGTTGACAAAAATATGGGGCACGCCGAGCACCGATGACTTCTTCCGGGACCTGCTTTACGACAACCGTGGCGGTACACGGATAGGCTTTGAACCAAGCGCCTACCGGGATATTGTGCTGTTGCGGACGATCGCCCAGAACGTGATGGCCCTTCCCGTTTAATCGACGGCATCACCACCCGAATCTGTCATCAAACGCTGTACGGTTGTTGCGCACCCACATAGCCATTGCCGCGCAGGACAATCCGCATAAAGGGCACCGCGTGACAGCCTGCGTATAATTCCAGCTGTCATTTCAAAACCAAAGCCATCATGCGCACCCTAATCTGCGGTTCCCTCGCCTTCGATTCCATCATGGTGTTTCAGGATCACTTCAAGCATCACATCCTGCCCGACAAGATTCACATGCTGAACGTGTCGTTTCTGGTGCCCGAAATGCGCCGCGAATTTGGTGGCTGTGCCGGCAACATCGCCTACAACCTGAAACTGCTGGACGGCGAGCCCGTCATCATGGCGACGGTGGGCGACGACTTCGGTGTCTACGCCGACCGTCTGGATGCGCTGAACATCTCGCGCGAGGCCATCCGCACCATGGCGGGCAGCTATACCGCACAGGCCTTCATCACCACCGATCTCGCCGACAATCAGATCACCGCATTCCATCCTGGTGCGATGTTTTTTTCGCACGAGAATGATGCGTCGAAAGCGCGCGATATCGGGCTCGGCATCGTCTCGCCTGACGGCCGCGACGGCATGCTGAGCCACTGCCGCCAGTTTCATGCGGCAGGGATTCCGTTCGTGTTCGACCCCGGCCAGGGCATGCCGCTGTTTTCCGGCGACGAATTGCTGGAAATGGTGGAACTCGCCGATTACGTGACGCTCAATGACTACGAAGCCGAGTTGCTACAGGCGCGCACCGGACTGTCGCTCGATGCTCTGGGCGCCAAGGTCAAATGCCTGGTGGTGACACGCGGCGAAGCCGGATCACAGTTTTATGCCGATAGCCGCATCCTCGATATTCCTGTCGTCCCGGCCCGCGCGGTGGTCGACCCTACCGGTTGCGGTGATGCGTTCCGCGCCGGGCTGCTGTATGGCATTGCCCATGGCTGGGACTGGGAAACCACCGGTCAGCTGGCCAGCATCATGGGGTCGATCAAGATCGAGCAACGTGGCGGTCAGAACCATGCGCCGAGCCGGACCGAGATTGCCGAACGGCTGAAACTGACGTTTGGTAAAACACTGTAATACGCATCATCGCCCGCGTTGCACACGCACGAATGCGATAGGGTTGCCTATATCTAGAAGAGATCAACGGAAGGAAAGCCATCATGAAAACATCCCTTAAAACCGTAAGCTTCACGCTCATTACAGCAGTTGTTGTGGCACTGGCCGGATGTGCCAGCGGCGTCGGTGGCAAGGACTACAGCCGCGATCAGACACGTGCCGTGCAGGAAGTGCAAATGGGTATCGTGGAATCGGTTCGCGAAGTGAACATCGAAGGCACCAAGACGCCCATCGGTGCGGGGGCGGGTGCTGTCGTCGGCGGCGTGGCCGGCAGTACGGTCGGCAGCGGCAAAGGCAGCATGGTAGGTGCCGCGTTGGGTGCGGTGCTGGGCGGCTTGGGCGGTGCCGCCGCCGAAGAAGGCATTACCCGACAGAAAGGCGTGGAAATTACCGTCAAGCTCGACTCGGGCCGCATGCTTGCCATTACCCAGGCTGCCGACGAGGAATTTCGGGTGGGTGATCGGGTGCGCGTCCTGTCGGGCAGCGGCGCAACACGCGTTTCACACTGAAGCCAGAGATGCATACCCCGTCTGCGTAATGGCTTGCCTGTCATCGTTTCGCAGCCTGAACGTCACACGCGGTTAACACTGCCTCACTAATCTGGGCGCTTTCCATCAGGGAAGCGCCCATGCTCAATCTACACAGTGTCACCCAATCCTGTCCAACCAGCCGTTACCACGTGTCGCTGGCTGTGGACGACAGCGAAATCCGCGAAGCGCAGCGCTTGCGCTACAAGGTGTTTGTCGAGGAAATGGGCGCGCGCATGCCAACCGTCCTGCCCGGCCATGACATCGATCTGTACGACCCCTTCTGTGACCACCTACTGGTGCGCGAACTCGACGATGGCAAGGTCGTCGGTACCTACCGCATCCTGCCCCCCGATGCCTCCAAGCGTGTCGGCAGCTATTACGCCGAGCAGGAGTTCGATCTCACCCGGCTGAATTTTCTGCGGCCACGGATGGTCGAACTGGGCCGTTCATGTGTGCACCCGGCACATCGCAGCGGCGCCGTCATCGCCCGCCTGTGGATGGGGCTGGCAGATTACATGACGCGTTATGACTATGAATACTTTGTTGGCTGCGCCAGCATCAGCATGGCCGACGGCGGCCATATGGCTGCCAGCGTCTATCGCCAGATGAGCGAGCGCCACCTGGCACCGATCGAATGGCGCGTCACACCGCGCTACCGGTTGCCGGTCGAATCGCTGGACGATGGCCAGACCGCAACGCTGCCCGCGCTGATCAAGGGCTATGCCCGACTCGGTGCCATGATGTGTGGCGAACCGGCCTGGGATCCCGATTTCAACACCGCCGACCTGTTGATGATGCTGCCGATGGCACAGCTGAACCATAGTTATGCCCGACGCCTCATCGCCTGAGCGGGGTGGTTGAACCTTGAGTTTCTTTACAACCCCGGCCGACCCCTTGCGGGTGGAGACTTACAATACCGGGGTGATACTCGCCCACTTTCCCATCACCCTTCGCCGCGTCACCCGGATCAGCCTGCTGATGCTGCATGTCGTCTGGGGAATGGCCCTGGCGGGAGCGGTCTTTCCCTTGCTCAACCTCGCCCAGCGCGACCGCGCCATCATGGTCTGGTCACAACGCATGCTCAGAATCCTTGGCGTGCGCGCGCGCGTAGCCCCGGCTCCCAGCCTGCCGGGCGGCGCCCTGCTGGTATGCAACCATGTATCGTGGCTGGATATTTATCTGATCTTCGCGGCCCACCGCGTGCACTTCGTCTCCAAATCCGAGGTACGCACATGGCCGGTAGCAGGTTGGCTGGCACACAAGACCGGCACCCTGTTTCTCGAGCGTGGCCGCCGCGCCGATACTGTGCGCGTCAACACCGAAATGCGTACGCTGATGCAGGGCGGCGCCTGGGTGGCAGTGTTTCCGGAAGGGACCACGGGCGACGGACGTAGCTTGAGACGCTTTTTGCCGTCTCTGCTGCAACCGGCGGTTGAACTGAACTGCCCGATCGTGCCGGCGGCATTACGCTATCGCTCGCTGGACAACGAATTCAGCGCTGTACCTGCGTATATCGATCAGATCAGCCTGTGGCAGAGCCTGAAGCAAATCGTCAGCGAGCCCGGCCTCATCGCCGAACTGCATTTTGGCGAACCGATTCCACCCAACGGCCACCGGCGTGATCTGGCAGTCCTGGCGGAAGCGGCCACGGCTAGGCTTTTGGGGGGGGCACTCGCAAGGAGTACGCCGCCAGACCCTCGCCCTACGAGCGGTCATGGCGCTGCACCTGCGGACACTTCACCGCAAACACCTGACGATCCTCCAGCCTGATTGCGCTCAGTTTCCCGCCCCACAAACAGCCGGTATCCAGTGCAATCAAATTTCTGCGATTGATCAGCCCCAAAGTTGACCAGTGGCCAATGATGATCGTCGCCTCGGCACTGTGCCGACCGGGCACATCGAACCACGGCAGCCAGCCGGACGGCTGCGTGCCAGGCGCCCCCTTATGGTGAAATTCCATTTCGCCTTCTGCCGAACAGTAGCGCAGGCGGGTGAACGCATTGACGATCACGCGCAGGCGCTCAATGCCTTGCAAGCCGTCATCCCAGGCGATCGGCGCGTTGCCATACATCTGCGCAAAAAAGTCGCGGTACTGCGCACCCTGTAACGCCGCCTCGGCCTCCGCCGCCCGCTGCATCGTGTCGTCTACCGACCAATCGGGCAGCACGCCCGCATGCACCATCAGGAACTCGCCTTCGCAGCAGGCGAGTTTTTGATGGCGCAGCCAGTACAGCAATTCATCGCGGTCGGGCGCAGCCAGAATGGCATCGAGCGTATCGCCCTTGTGTACACGGCCAAAGCCCTCGGCCAGCGCCAGCAAGTGCAAATCGTGATTCCCGAGCACGCTGATGGCGGCATCACCCAGACTTTTGACCAATCTCAACACGGCCAGCGAGTCCGGTCCGCGATTGACCAGATCGCCCACAAACCACAGCCGGTCGGCCGCCGGGTCGAATTTCACTTCATCCAGCAAATGCAGCAGGGCGCTGTGACATCCCTGAAGATCGCCAATGGCATAGGTGGGCATATAAAATACGGCTTCGTAGTATGTTTCCCTGCATCATAGCGCCCCCGCCTGAACTCCACGTGACACCCCATCCATGAAACCTGTTATCCGCTTTTTTTTCAGAACCCTTCGTATCCTCCTTGGCCCGGTTCTGCTCCTGGGCAACTGGCTCACCCGGCCCAAAGGCATCGTGCGCCCTGAGGCCGAACAACAAGCCATTGATGCACGGACGCAGCAACTCGTGCTGTTTCACTTCCCCACCTGTCCGTTCTGTATCAAAACCCGGCGCGTGATCCGGCGGCTGTCACTCAAGATCGAACTGCGCGATGCGCGAAACAACCCCGCCGACCGTGCCGCTTTGATCGCGGGGGGCGGCAAGCCGCAGGTGCCATGCCTACGAATAACCGACGCACAGGGCACGCAAACCTGGCTCTACGAATCGGATGCGATCAACGCGTATTTGAACGGCGAATTCGGCACAGCGCTCTAAGGTGCGCACAAAAAAGCCCCGGCCAGCATTGCAGCAGGCCGGGGCTTGGCTGGAGTCATCAATTCAGCAATGGATTGGTCTGGATAGCCTGTTTAAGCTTTTCTGACACATCTGTTGCCGCGCGTCGGCCCGCGAGACCAAAGTCATTCTTGAACTCCGAAAACTCGGCTTTTCCTTCGCCGCTCACGTTGAAGCGCGTCACCTCCTTGCCATTGGCATCCACCACCACGCATGACAGCGTGACGGTGAACTGGGTAGGCGGCCAGGTCAGCATTGAGGATGAACTGGAAGTTGTGACAATATCCGGCGTGAAAACAAACGAAATATTGCTGGCCTTGATGGTCTCAGTGTCGGAGGCCGATTTGACCACGATCACGTCAGAGTAAACGGCACGCATTGCATCACGAATCGACTTTTCCAGATCGCGGTAGGGGAAATAGTTGATTTTGTCGCCACCACCGCCTTCGGAATGCACCTGTTTTGATCGGTCGATGTCGGTCATGACATAAGCCGCTTTTTTGGCATTCAGACTGGTCTCCACCCGCTTGGGCGTATCCAGCGGGCCAATCATAATCTGATGTGAACACCCGCCCAGCAGCAGAAATGTGGCCAACAGCCCGGACAACGCCCCGGCGGAACTCAAGGGGAAAACAGTGGCGTTCATGGTTTTTTCACCGCTTCAATAAATGCTGCATCCAGATAAATTTGCTGTAGCAGGGTGCGGACGAGATTAGGGTATTCAGCCTGGCCTTTCGGAATCGCCACCGCCCCGACAAACGAAGAATCGAACTGCGTGTTGGCCGTATAGATTTTCTCAAACGATACTATTGATTGCCGGCTCACACTCAAGCGCACTTCCATAACCCCAGTACCGGTACTGAATCCGGAAACATCAATATCATTCTTCAGCAAGGTCGCATCCAACCGCGTACCCGATGCCGGATCGTAAACACCCACCTCTTTAAGGTCGGTGCGTAACGCATTTTCTAGGTAGGCCGCAAAGGTGCTGTTCTCAGGTGAGAGTGGCGAACCTCGTAGCGTTATGTGATTCACTTCGGCTTTCGGATCACTTGGCTGGAAATTACCCACTGCAAGTTTGTCGATAGGCTTTTTCTTCAATTGATCGAGTGTTTCATAGCGTGGGCTGTAGCTGGGTACATTGAGCGCGCAGCCGGACAATGCCACAACGAACACTAAGGTCCCAAGTAACGGGTATTTCATTTCAATCTCCCTGGAAAAAAATTAATAAAACTCCGCATGCGTTATTGTTTTGGGCCTAACAATTCAGTTGCTGGCCTTGATTTCCTGGGTGGGTGCCACCACCACCGGTGCGACTAACTGGACCACACCCATGTCCACCATGATCACGGCAGGATAATCGTAGGCAGCGCCGGATATCGTGTCGACGCCAACACCGATCACACCTCCGAAAAGGATATTGCCGAAAGCCATTGCTTTGGTTGACGATTTGGCATTGGTTAAACCTGCCTCCAAGCCGGGCTTTTCGCACAAAACCGACAAGTCTTCATAGCTGCGCCGCACGGTGGTGGTGCCAGGTGTTTTGATATACCACACACCCTTGTCATTACTGAGTTTGCAATTGGCATCTGCAACCTGAGTACCTTTGCTCTGGGTCTGCACGGACAAGCTTTGATTCTGTCCATTCACGATGGACGCACACCCTGAATTAAGCACGGCCACGCTCGTG
>JBBQDI010000033.1:0-9366 GCA_038319505.1 Burkholderiales bacterium | reverse complement strand
AGGATGGCATCGGTGCCGCCGCGATCCACGGCAACAAGAGCCAGTCGGCGCGCACCAAGGCGCTGGCCAGCTTCAAGGACGGCAGCGTGAGAGTGCTGGTCGCCACCGACATCGCCGCGCGCGGCATCGACATCGACCAGTTGCCGCAGGTGGTGAACTTCGAATTGCCCAACGTGGCTGAGGACTATGTTCACCGCATCGGCCGCACCGGCCGCGCAGGCAGCACCGGCTCGGCGCTGTCTCTGGTGGACGACGAGGAAATGAGCTATCTGCGCGACATCGAGAGGCTGATCAAGCGCTCGATCGTGCGGGTCGAAATCGAACCCGGCTTCGTTCCGCCCGCCAAGGCCGACCTGATGTCCGACGAGCGTCCCCCACGGCCGCCGCAAGGACGGGGCGGCCAGCGCCCGGGACAAAATGCAGGGCAGCGTGGGGCGCGCAATGCCTCGGGCCGTGCGTCGCCGGGAAACGCTGCGGCAGCCGGTGCAAAGCCCGCATCCAGTCGCACTTCCCCGAATCAGCCCGCCCACCCGCGAAAACCCCGCCCGCAGGCAGCCCCGTTCTCATCCAAGCCCGGTTCGCGCGGACATTAAGTCCCTCCATGGCAGCGCTTGATTCGCTGCCATGGGCTCCCTTTCGCACGCGTACTGCTCAACCGGTTGTCCTGGACGTATTGAGCACGGGCAACGCCTGACCGCTTTTCAGAAGTGCCTCCCGCTTAATTACGCCCCGAATGTGCCGCTATATGGCGTGCAGCTTTGATAGCGTGCACTGGCGAGGAGCCTGGTTTGAACCGATTGACCGCAAAATTTGTGCATGGGTTGGCTCGCTTGGCTTTTTGGCGCAAGCCGGTCGAGGCAATCCCAGAACAGCCGCAATCTCCGGAGCCAGCACCGGCCGGGCGTGTAAAGACGACCGAGGCTGCGCCCGGCGCGACCGCTGACATGCCCGTGATACGGACCGGATGGTTTGCACGCCTGAAACAAGTCTTGCGCCGGCACAGAGACCCTGCCCTGGAATCATTCATGGATCCTGATCCCGGCGTCGGTACGCATCCGTCACCGGAACCAGTCGGGGTAAGCGCAGCAGAGGACGGTGTGTCTCGGCCCAAGCTTTCTCTTCTGGACCGGTTGAAAACCACATTACGCCGACAGCCCAAGACGCAGCAGATTGAAGCGGACGTGGTCGCGGACGCGTTAAAACCCGGCACGGAAAAAGGTGATCAAGCAACCGCATCCAGCGATACCCATCCGGATGACGGCGTGCCTCAACTCAAGCTTTCTTTCCTGGGCCGGTTGAAAACCACATTTCGCCGTCAGCCCAAGCTGGAGCAGATTGAAGTGGATGCGGACGCGAACGCGTCTAAACCCGGCGCGGAAACAGACAGAAAGACGTCAGGACCCAGCGATGCCCGTCCCGATGACGAGGCTGACGCGGTGCAAATCAGCCGCATGCGTCGTGTGGGGGCCATGCTGTCAAACAAATGGGTTTGGATCCCGAGCGTAAGCATTGTGCTGCTGGCGATCATGATCGCGATGCTGCTGATGCTGTTGCAGTCGGCGCAGGAGAAAAAACAATTGCAAACCAAACTGATTGCGACGCAAAAAAAACTCGAACAGACAAGCATCCCGAAGCAAACAGCTGCACGCAAAAACGCACCTGGACATGCCGATGATCCCACGCATGAGACCCTTGGCAGCGCTGCGGATACCCAACCGGGTGCCGATGTCGGTGATTGCGTGGTGACGGACAAGGCCAGCGTCAGTCAAAACCTCAAGAACTGCATAGATAGTTTCAACAACGACTCGGCACGTTAGGGTCGTCTCTGCAGTGTGCCAGTTGAATCGGATGTGGCTGCTTCATGTGACCAACTTGCACCAGCCGGTCGGCGGCAATCAGGATTGTTCGGGGCTCCGGGTTTCAGGAGGCGGCACTTTGTTCCCAAGCCGCTCCAGCAAACGCCAGGCCTTGCCGCCGGGGGCATCTTTCCCGGTGCGCAAATAACTCAATACATTGAAGTTGTAGAGTCCAAGGGCCTGCAGGTTCCGCGCCTGGCGGGTGCCGCAAAACAGCAGACGATCACCGATTTGCAGCAAGGTTTCCGGCTCCGGCATGAGGGTTTCTGACGCCCCTCGTTTCAGCAGCAAGGGGATACAGGTCAGTTCCACGTCTCGGTCGGTCGGATTGCGTATGAGGGCCTGCAGGGAAACCGGGGCGCCATCGCGCATGGCTTCCCAGATGGCCTCGGTGTGGCTGCTGGAGAGCTCCACGTCCCACACTTCCGGCACCGAATGTTCGAGTACGGCAGCGATACGGCTGATCAGTACATCGGCCCAGGCATCGTCGTGTGCCCGGATCAAAGTGAAGAAGCGGGAGAGCAGCGGGGTGGTGAGAAGCGACAGAAACTCATGGGCGAGGATGCTCGATGGCTGCATGGTGACGTTTGCCTGAAAGCGCTTAAACAGCGGCTCGTTGGCATGTCGATTCTGGCGCAGTACGGTGAACAGATCGGGATTCAATTGGTGTGCAGTCATGACGATGGACAAGTTGTTGACGTCGTCGTCGGTGCCGGCAACAATGCCGACCGCCTGCTGGATGCCCGCTTCCAGCAAGGTATGCGCTTCGGTCCCGCTGCCGACGATGCAGTTATCACATTCTGTTTCTTCCGGCATCGCCTCCACCACCACCAGTTCGATACCGACCTGTTGCAGGTGATGGGTAATGGCCTTGCCGAACCGTCCATAACCGCAGACCACCCACTTGCCCAGCGGGGGCTCCAGCGGTTCGGTGAGAGGGTCGCCCGGCACGCCGGTGAGCCATTCGTAAAGCAGGTGGTGCCCCGGCGAGGTGACTGCCAGGGCGAGATGCTCGCCAAATACATCGAAGGCAATGATGACTTCGTCCGTGCCGAACGAGGTCATGTTGGCGGCCGTTTCCACGGTGTCTGCGCGACACAGGGCGGGTAGGCCCGGGCGCAACAGTTTGGTGGTGATGGCCACGCTCAGGTTGGCGCGGTCGTCATTGGTGAGGGCGATGACGCCGGCGCAAAGCGGATGGTTCAGGCCCGCAGTCAGCAGGTTCTCCGGCAGGCTTGCATCGGCGGTGAGAGCGGGAATGTTGAGATGGTATTGCCCCAGTTCGAGCGCGCCGATCCGATCCGGGTCAATGTCCAGCACGACAGCCTGCTGGTTGCGGCTATCCAGGGCATGCATCAACAGGGTGCCGGTTTCACCGCAGCCTGCGATCAGATAAAAAGGCTGACGCAAACGATTGACCTTGGCGGCAAATCGGTTGCGCTGGGCTGCGTGCAACAGCGTCGGGTCCTGCACCAGCTTCAGAATGGAACCGATGCTGTACAGCCAGACAATGACCGTCATGTAGATGGTGGCGGTCATCCAGGCACGCTGGGCGTCGCTGAAGGTGCCGGGCAGTTCGCCAAAACCTATGGTGGTTGCGGTATAGCTGACGACGTAGAAGGCATGGAAAAAATCCATGGGCGGCGCGGGCTGTCCCCGGGCGTCCACCCCGGGGATCAGGGTCATGCCCAGAAGGGCGATGGCGTAGCTGAGGATCAGGAAGATCAGCGGCACACGCATGCGCCGCAGGATCATGAACAGCGTGTTGTGCATGTCAGCGTCGGAACATGACGGTTTCCACCAGCAGCATGATGACCGACAGGATATTGGCAGCCAGTGCGCCGGCGGACAGGGATACGATGCTGGCGGTGATGTCAGGCGTGAGACCGGTGCCATCGATGTAGACAGCTGCAGTCCAGACCCAGGCGGCACTCAGAAGCCCCAGATCCGCTACCAGACTGCTGGCGAGGTGGATGGCGCCGATCTGCGTGCGTTCACCAAACTTGAGCACCGTTGCAATGAGGTTGACGATGATGGCGAAAAACAGCTCATACACATGGTGATGGGCCGGGTTGTGGATGTCACCAAACACGAAGCCGAAGTTGAGGGTCATCGCCAGGATGATGAAAAAACCGAATACGACCTTTTCCAGATTCATGGGCTATCCGATGGGGATTGAGATGAGGGCAATTATAGTGCGTGCCTTGAACGGAAGCTGATATGGGGTGCACGCGCAAGAACAGGGGCTCATACAAACTGAATCTAACCGTCGAGCACATCCGGAAACGGCATCAACGCGGCGTCTGCCAGCAGGTGTTATTGATTTGCCAGGACATCGAGAGCTGTTCGCTGGTCGCATACAGCACGTATTTAAGGCCCATGTAATCGGTGCTTTTGCGCCAGAACATTGCCAGCATGTTTTTCTCGCCAGTGGCGACGACGCTGGAGTAGGGAATGACCTTGATCGGATTGCCGTACAGATTCGAATAGTTGGAAGCGATGACGACAAAGTTGCGGAATGCGGGCTCGACTTCCTGTTCGAACGCCACCAGTTTGTTATTGCAGAAGGTGAACAGGAAACGACGGCCGGCCGGATTGTTGGGCAGGTCATAGGCAAACAGGCCATCGTTGCCATCCGGAACGGTCTTGTCGAAATTCCACGTCTTGAGCGCCTGCTCGACCTCAACGCGGGTCATCCCGTTTTTGAAATCCCCTACTTCCCATGCCTGGACGGGCAGGGTGAGCAGCAATCCGGCAAGCAGGCTGAGTGTTTTCGTTGTTATGGCCATGGCATGAAAAAGGGACTGGAATGAACCAGTCCCTAGCATACCGCAGCAGGCGCTTCGCAAAGCCTTACTTGCCCATGACTGCCCCAAAAACCTTTTTCAGCAAATCGCTGCCGGCCTGCAGCGGGTTGGCGCGGATGGCCTGCTCCTTGTCGCCGATCAGCTTGTATAGGCGGTCGAGCGATTGCTGGGTCACATACTGTTCGACATTGGCCTGATTTTTGTCGACCAGGTTGAACTGCGCGGCCGTCCCCGCATACTGGTTGTATTGCTGGGCCAGCCCGGCCTTGTCGGTGGTGGCTTTCACAATGGGCATGAAACGTTCGGTCAGTTTGGTCTCGGTCTTGTTGCGAAAGAAGTCGGTGGCCGACGTCTTGCCGCCGGTCAGAATGCCTTTGGCATCCTCAATCGACATGTCCTTGACCGCATTCACCAGCAGGGTTTTGGCTTCGGGCACGGCAGCTTCGGCGGCGCGGTTCATCGACAGCACCAGTTCGTCAGCCTGCTTGCCCATGCCGAACATGCGCATGGCTTTCTCGGCTTTCTGCAGGCTGGGGGGGAGCGGAATTTTCAGCGCAGCGTTGCCGAAAAACCCGTCTTTCTGGCCAAGTTGGGAGACGGCTGCATCGGCGCCTCTGGTGAGGGCTTCTTTCAAACCGGAACTGATGTCGGTGTTGGAAAGCGCATCAACCCCGGATGACGTCGCGGTACCGTTGGATGGTTCGGTGGATTTGCCGGTCACGCCTTTCAGTAATTCACCAAAGTCGAAGGCCTGGGCAGGTACGGCCAGGGTGAGGCCTGCGGCCAGAATCATCCAGCGCTTTGAAATCAAGGTGGTCATCGTGCGTCTCCTTAAGGCGTTAGGGTCACAGCACCTCAGCCGCGTAATCTGCCAGACGTGAACGCTCGCCGCGTTGCAGGGTAACGTGACCGTTGTGCGGCCAGCCCTTGAAGTGGTCAACCACATAAGTGAGGCCGGAACTGCCTTCGGTGAGGTAGGGGGTGTCGATTTGCGAGATGTTGCCCAGACACACCACCTTGGTTCCCGGCCCCGCACGCGTGATCAAGGTCTTCATCTGCTTGGGCGTGAGGTTCTGTGCTTCGTCAATGATAAGAAACTTGTTGAGGAAAGTACGTCCGCGCATGAAATTTAACGATTTGACCTTGATGCGTGAGCGGATCAAATCCTGTGTGGCGGCGCGTCCCCAGTCGCCGGCGTCGTCGTCGCTCTTGTTCAGCACGTCGAGGTTGTCTTCCAGCGCGCCCATCCACGGTGTCATCTTTTCTTCCTCGGTGCCAGGCAGAAAGCCGATGTCTTCACCTACCGGAACGGTCACGCGGGTCATGATGATTTCGCTGTAGATTTTCTTGTCCAGCACCTGGGCCAGGGCCGAGGCCAGCGTGAGCAGGGTTTTGCCGGTACCGGCCTGGCCGAGCAGGGAGACGAAATCAATCTCGGGATCCATCAGCACGTTGAGCGCAAAGTTCTGCTCCCGGTTGCGCGCGGTGATGCCCCACACATTGTTTTTCTGGTGGCTGTAGTCGCGTACCGTGACCAGTTCCGCCTGCTTGCCTTCAACCTTCAGCACCTGGGCATAGAGCGGGTTGGGACCTTCCTGGTAGACGAATTCGTTGGGCAATAAATTCGCAACCTGCGGGCCCTTGATGCGGTAATAGGTGTGGCCGTTGGCCTGCCACGATTCCATGCCTTTGCCGTGACTGTCCCAGAAATTGGCAGGCAGTTCACGCACGCCGGCGTAGAGCAGGTCGGTGTCTTCCAGCACCTTGTCGTTGAAATAGTCTTCGGCGGGCAGGCCCAGCGCACGCGCCTTGATGCGCATGTTGATGTCTTTCGACACCAGCACGACCGATCGCTTGGGATAGTGCCGGGTGAGGAACAGCACCACGCCAAGGATCTGGTTGTCGACCTTGCTGGTCGGCAGGTTCATCGGGATGTCACCCGAAATCGCTTCGGTCTGCAGGAACAGTTTGCCGGTGGCGGCCTTGTGGCTGTGTTGCCCCAGCGGCACGCCTTCCTCGATGTTGTCGAGCTTGCTGACCAGTTCGTCGATGAAGCGACTGGCCTGGCGCGCGTTGCGCGACACCTCGGTCATCCCCTTCTTGTGCATGTCGAGTTCTTCCAGCGTGGCGATCGGCACGTAGATGTCGTGCTCTTCAAAGCGGAACAGGCTGGTGGGGTCGTGCATCAGCACGTTGGTATCCAGAACGAACAGCTTGGCTTGAGCGGCGGATTTTCTCGGCATGACGTGGTTGTGAAGGCCCGGTGATGAGAATGCATTCATCCTACATCAAGCCGAAGTCGTCTTGTCCATTCAAAAAAGTAAACCTGAAACTTGGTTGTCGGCCCGGATCGCGTAGTGAAATTGTCAGTAGAATGGACGGCCCTTCAACACGGTGACCCGGATGCGCATATTGGGATGAGCATGATGCTTTTCATCAAGTCTGGCGTGCCAGAAATCTTACGTTGCAGCGACAGGATGCGACGCCTGTTTCAAGTCATGGGTCTGATGCTGATATGGGGGGTTGCGCAACCGCTGCACGCCCAGGTTACCGCACACATTCTGTTGCAGGATTCACCGCTGGCCGGGTTTCAATATCACGAAGGCAAAACGCTCTGGCCGCACATGAAGGTGGGCGATATGCTTACCCTGGTACGCGAGCCGGACAATACCCACGATGCGAAAGCCGTACGCGTGGAATGGCAGGGCCACAAGATTGGCTACGTGCCGCGCCGCGAGAATGCCGCCGTGGCGCGTTTCATGGATGGAGGTCAAGTGCTGACTGCCCGGATCAGCCGCTTGGCCGAGGTGCGCGATCCCTGGTCGCGGGTGCGTTTCGAGATATTGATCCCCGTGCAGCCGGGCGGGCAGGGGGCGCCATGAAACGGTCGAGTGTCTGGATGCGGATTGGGGTTGCCGGATGGATGGCGTTGGCCGCAGTCACCCAGGCTGCGGTTGCCTCCACATCTCTCCCCCTGTCCAGTCTCACCCTCCCGCCTGGATTCCAGATCGAGTTGTTTGCCCGCGTACCCAATGCACGGCAAATGGCGCTCGGGAAAACCATGCTGTTTGTTGGTAGCATGCGCGAAGGCAAGGTCTATGCGATTCCGCTGCAAGGCTCGCGCAAGCCGGTGGTGATTGCCGATAATCTTGAGATGCCGGTAGGGGTGGCGTTTCGTGACGGCGATTTGTATGTGTCGGCAGTGAGTCGGATAGTGCGCCTGCGCAATATCGAAGCGCGTGTGAACCAGCCGACCAAGCTCGAAGTCGTGAGCGCCGCTTATCCAATCGACACGCATCACGGCTGGAAATTCATTGCGTTTGGGCCTGACAACAAACTCTATGTGCCGGTGGGTGCGCCCTGCAATATCTGCGAACCCGACCCGGATCGCTTTGCGGCCATCACCCGGCTGGATGTGGCGAGCGGCAAAATTGAGGTCGTCGCGCGTGGGGTGCGCAACAGCGTCGGATTTGACTGGAATCCACAAAACGGCGAACTGTGGTTCACCGACAATGGTCGCGACTGGCTGGGCGACGATGCGCCGCCAGACGAGTTGAATCGTGTTAGCCAGCCGGGCCAGCATTTTGGCTATCCGTATTGCCACGGCGGCACGATTGCCGATCCTGAATGGGGTCAGACCCGGCGTTGCGATGAATTTGTGCCGCCGGTGCAGAACCTGGGTGCCCATGTGGCAAGCCTGGGCATGCGTTTTTACAGCGGAAAGGCTTTCCCAGCGCGCTATCGGAATGCTGTTTTCATTGCTGAGCACGGATCATGGAACCGTAGCCGCAAGAGCGGTTATCAGGTGAGTGTGGTTCGACTGAAAGACAACCGCGCGCTCAGCTACGAGCCCTTTATCAGTGGCTGGCAGAACGACGAATCGGCCTGGGGGCGTCCCGCTGATGTTTTGGTGATGCCCGATGGCAGTCTGCTGGTGTCGGACGATCAAGCCGGCGCAATTTACCGCATCACGTATCGCGGTATCCGATGACCGGTTGCTGAAGCGTTCTCGCCGGCTCGGGGAGGATTGCGGTGGCCTGCTAAAATTGCGCCCATGAAATTGCTCGTCCTCGATACCTCCACCGAATACTGCTCGGCCGCACTGTGGCTGGATGGGCAGATTCGTGCGCGCCGGGTGCTGGCCGGGCAGCAGCACAGCAGTTTGTTGTTGCCGATGGTGGATGAGCTGCTGCGCGAATCGGCCATCAGCCTGCACCAGCTCGACGGCATTGCCTATGGCGCCGGACCCGGCTCGTTCACCGGGCTGCGCATCGCCTGTGCCGTGACGCAGGGTTTGGCATTGGGCGCCGATCTGCCGGTGGTGGGCATCTCCACGCTGGAATCCATTGCCGAGCAGACCGGTGCTGAGCGGGTGCTGACCGTGCTTGATGCGCGCATGGCCGAGGTTTACTGGGCGGCGTACCAGCGTGAAGGGACAGGATGGCGCATCGTGACCCCTGCGCAACTGGCGCTGCCCGAATCGGTGAGCGTGCCGGAGGGAAACGACTGGGTGGGCGCGGGCAATGGTTTCGTCGCGCTGGGCGAGGTATTGCGCCCGCGTCTGGAATCACGGCTGCTGCGCATCGACGCCACGCTCATGCCCGACGCTGCTGCGATGGCGCCACTTGCCGTCCAGGCTTTTGAGCGGGGCGAAGGCATGGATGCTGCGCTTGCCGCACCGATTTATCTGCGCGACAAGGTGG
>JBBQDI010000032.1:0-9370 GCA_038319505.1 Burkholderiales bacterium | reverse complement strand
CATCCCAGACCGCCCGCGCCGACAATCAGTACCGAGGCATCAGAGATGCGTGCCTGCCCTTCCACGCCGACGTCGGGCAGCAGTATGTGCCGGCTGTAGCGCAGCAGTTGATCGTCATCAAGTTCGGACATGATGTAAGTTCGGGTGAGGGGGGTGCAGAGTTTTAATGGTCAGTGGACTCATTGAAGGCACAGCGGCGTGTTTCTCACCGCCGGCTACGCAGAACGTCCACGGCAGGCAAAACACGAGCGAGAGCACATCTAAAATCATGAATTGTCCGGGTGGAGTTCATGAACGGCGACGCAACTATTTGTAATCCCGCCATTCTTCCGGTGTCTCGTCGCAATCACCGTGCAGATGGCGCTCGTAGACTTTCATGAAGGCTTGCTGAGATTTGATGTCTGGCTCGTTAGCCTCGACGTTGCTTCGCTGCACGCCCTCGCAAAAATAAGCCAATGCACGCTTGAGTTTGCAGAGCAGACTGTTGTCCAGGTGGAATCCCTGACTGGCTATCGCCGTTTCCAGGCCTTCCAGCGTGTATTCGCAAACGTGGTAACGCACCAGCAGTCGGTTGCAGTCTGGTCCAGCCGTCACTTTCAGCCCGTCCAGTCCTTCGAGCAGTATCAGCGCGCGCGCAGCCTGACCCACCGGCAAGGCATGGAAGACGATTTCACGGTTTTTCTCGAGGTCACACGGGCGCATGGCACCCCCGGCTGGCTAGGTCAATGCAGTATAGCGCGCTGTTTGCGCGATGGCTGCCAAGAACCGCAGCCATCGCGCATCCGTTCAACGCCCCTGCAGAATCTGCAGGCCTTTCAGAAGATTCAGCGCCTGGTTCACCTGATAATCGTTCTTTGAAACGACCTCACCCGGCTCCAGCGTCAACGGCTTTTTGTCCTTGCCACCATGGCTCGGGCTCGGCTTGTCAGCCGGGGGGGCCTTGATGCTGTCGCTCGGCTTGGCAGCGGGGATTGCGTCCTCACCATTGGGATTACTCAGGTGCTTGTCGAGATCCACTTCGCGGATACTCAGGTCTTCATCCCCTGTCGGCATGGACGGATCTTCCACCAAGATATCGGGCTCAATGCCTTTGGCCTGGATGGAGCGTCCATTCGGGGTAAAGTAGCGCGCGGTGGTGAGTTTGATTGCGGTGCCATTTCCGATCGGCAGGATGGTCTGGACCGAGCCCTTGCCGAACGTGCGTGTACCCATGATGACGGCGCGTTTGTGGTCCTGCAATGCACCCGCCACGATTTCGGACGCCGATGCCGAACCACCGTTGACCAGCACCACCATTGGCACCTGCCTCACGCCTGTCGGCAGGTTTTTCAGATAGTCGGTTTGCATCGGGCGCAAATAGTTTTCACGACTTGCAGTCAGCTTCATTTTTGCATCTTCAGTGCGGCCCTCGGTATACACCACCAGACTATCGGGCTTGACGAACGCTGCGGTTACCGCCACTGCGCCATTGAGCAAGCCGCCCGGATCGTTGCGCAAATCGAGAATCATGCCTTTGAGGGGGGCTTTATTGTCCTTGTAAAGTGCGTTCAGCGCATCAGCCAGCAACTCGCCGGTATGCTCCTGGAACTGGGTCACGCGCACGTAGCCATAGCCATTTTCCAGCAACTGGGATTTCACGCTGCGAATTTTAATGATGGCGCGGACCAGGGTGATAACAATGGGCTTGTCCACACCCTTGCGAGCGATGGTGAGTTTGATCGGCGCCCCCGGCTTGCCACGCATCCGTTTCACTGCGTCATTCAGCGACATGCCCTTCACCGGGGTATCGTCGAGCTTGATGATCAGGTCCCCCGGCTTGACCCCGGCTTTGAAGGCAGGCGTATCCTCGATCGGCGAAACCACTTTGACGAAACCGTCTTCCATGCCGACTTCAATACCCAGGCCACCAAATTCACCCTGGGTGCCCACCTGCAGGTCCTTGAAACCTTCAACGTCGAGATAGGTCGAATGCGGATCCAGCCCGGTAAGCATGCCATTGATCGCACTTGTGATCAGACTCTTGTCATCCACCGGTTCGACGTAATCACTCTTGATGCGGGCAAATACATCGGTAAACGCGCGCAACTCCTCGATCGGCAGCGCAGTCGCCGCGTCTTTGTCGGCAATCGCCGACAGGTTCACCGTCATCGCTGCGCCAGCCAGCACCCCGGCCAGACCGACCAGTATGAATTTCGTCTTTTGAGTCATCTCACTTCACCCATAAAAGGGGATTAACAGGACGGCTTTGATGCCGCATTTCAAAGTACAAACCCGTGTCGGGCTGACCGCCGCTATTGCCAACCGTCGCAATGGCGTCACCGGGCTGAACCCGTTCTCCCACCTGCTTATACAGACTTTCATTATTACTGTACAGGCTCATATATCCCTCACCATGATCGACAATGACGAGGTTGCCAAAGCCTCGCAGCCACTCGGCAAACACCACTTGTCCGGCTGCAATCGCCTTGACTGCCGTACCCTGTGCTGCTCGGATAAACAAGCCTTTCCAACTTAAACCACCACCTTCTCTCGGATCACCAAAGCGGTTCATGAGTTCCCCGGCAACGGGCAATCGCAGCGAACCTTTCAAGCCGGAGAAAGGTCGATCCGAGCGAAACGCAACGGGCGTTTCGGTATTTACACCGACAGCTTTGCGCGGCTGACCCACCCCGTTCTTCTGTTCTTTTTGCGCTTGTTGCGCGGCACGTACGCGCTCTGCCTCACGCGCAGCTTGCTGCGCCATCAACCGATTCAAGCGTTCCACCAATTCCGTCAGGCTGCGTTCGTCACGCTTCAGGGTGGAAATTTCACGTCGCTGATGCTGGATTTGGACCGATAGCTTTTGCATTACCTGTTCGCGTGCACGCTTGTCAGCCAGCAACTTTTCCTGTTCAGCTTCACGCGCCGTCTGCAACTGGGTCAGCTCGGTCTTTTTTTGCGTGGTTGCCTGCTGCAGTTCTGCCAGCTTTGCGAGATCGGCGCGCAGCACTTCGATCGATTCATGCTGTGCACGTGACAGATGCGCCAGATAGCGTAGATCACGCGCAGCCTGGTTGGGGTCTGCGCCGTTGAGAATGAGCTTGAGTGCATCGCCCTGACCACGCTGGTAAGCGCCCTTGAGCGATTGGGCGAGATGAGCCTGCTGCTGGCGAATGCGTGCTTCCACCCTATCGGCCTGCTCCGTCAAAGTCTGCAAATCACCCTGCGTGCGCTGACGTTCAGAATCCAGCTGACGTATTTGGCGCACCCCGCTGCTGATCGCGCGTTCGGATTGACGTAACTCGTCGGCTGCTTCCTTGTGGTGGGCCTGTGTATTCCGAAAATCCTGCTGAAGGGTTTGCAGACGCTGCTTGAGCGCGTCGAGTTCGGACTGCTTGCGATCGACCTTGTTTGCCCCTTCGCAAAGAGGCACGCATAGTGCCAGCAGGATGAAAAGTTTGACGTTTAGCCTGAAAAATTGAGCCAAAGTGGAATTACTCGAACTGAACCAGCGCTTCACCGGTCATTTCGGGGGGTTGTGGCAAGCCCATCATTTTCAGCAAGGTGGGGCTGATGTCTTCAAGCGCGCCCGTTTCGGCCAGCGAAGCATGACGCCGCCCGACAAAGATGAGTGGCACCAGATTCAGGGTGTGTGCGGTATGCGGTTGTCCAGTTATGGCATCGCGCATCAACTCGGCGTTACCGTGATCAGCCGTCACCAGTACTTCGCCGCCACGCGCCAGTTGCGCGTCCACCACCCGGCCAAGACAGGTGTCAACGGTTTCGATCGCCTTGATGGCCGCATTCAAATCACCGGAGTGGCCCACCATGTCAGGGTTGGCATAATTGCAGATGATGACGTCGTACTGTTTGCTAGCGATCGCGGCAACCAGCTTGTCGGTCACCTCAAAGGCGCTCATCTCGGGTTTGAGATCATAGGTCGCGACATCGGGCGACGGCACCAGTACACGATCTTCCCCCGGAAAAGAAACCTCCTCGCCGCCGTTGAAGAAGAAGGTGACGTGCGGGTATTTTTCGGTTTCGGCGATGCGGAGCTGTCGTAGGCCCAGATTGGCAATGTATTCGCCCAGACCATTTTTGATACGCTCGGGCGGAAACGCAACCGAGACGATAAAATCATCGCTGTAGCCAGTCAGCGTGCAATACGTTGCCAGACGCGGCGTAACTTCACGTTCAAATTCGCCGAAATCCGGTTCGATGAACGGCCGCGACAGCTGACGCGCACGATCGGAACGGAAGTTGAGAAAGATCACTGAATCGCCATCTTCCATCTTCACCGGCTTGCCGTTCGGCGGCAGTATCGCCGTGGCCTTGACGAATTCGTCGGTCTCGTCGCGTGCATAGGCAGCCTCCAGCCCGGCTAGCGCATTTTCGGCACAGAATTCGGCGCGGCCCTGTGTCAATAAATCGTAAGCGGACTTGACGCGCTGCCAGCGTCGATCACGGTCCATTGCGTAGTATCGGCCAATCATGGATGCGATATGCCCGACACCCGCCTGCTCAATTTTTGCGTTCAGACGGCGTAGGTAAATTTCTGCACTTTTTGGCGGGGTGTCGCGGCCATCCAGAAACACATGCAGACACACCTTGTTCAGGCCTTCACGTGCCGCCATATCCAACAGTGCATGAAAGTGCAATTCATGACTGTGAACTCCGCCGTCCGACAACAGACCCAGCACATGCAGCGTCTTGTCGTTGTCGCGGGCCAGATGCACCGCATTCAGAAGTGCCGGATTGGTGTAGAAGTAACCGGACTCGATCGCATGATCGATGCGGGTGAACTCCTGATACACCACCCGCCCCGCGCCGATATTCAGATGCCCCACCTCGGAATTCCCCATCTGCCCCTTGGGCAACCCCACCTCGGATTCGGATGCATGGATGAGGGTATGCGGATTGTTTTTCCAGAGCCGATCCCAGTTGGGTTTGTTTGCCTGGGCAATTGCATTGTCGGCGCGCTCCATGCGGCAACCAAAACCGTCGAGGATGATGAGGAGAACCGGCGAGTTCTTCATGAAAAAATTTGTTTAACCTGACTCGTTAGTGAGGAATTATTTTAATATATGCGTGATTTCTAATCTATAAGCAACTTACAATGTTGTCGTAAATATCACTGCGCTGCATGATTCCAAAGTACAAAATTGTGCCGCATCAGGGTACTACACCAACAGGATCGAGGTAATGAATATGGCAACCGATTGGGACAAAGTGGACATCATGGACAAGGACGAGCACATCGAGCAGGCCTCGCGTGCGATGAAAGCCATGTCGCATCCACTCCGCCTGAAAATTCTGTGCGTACTCGGTGACAAGGAAGTCAGTGTGCAGGATATCGTCGACCACGTCGGCACGTCCCAAAGCAATATCTCGCAACATCTCGCCATTCTGCGCGACAAGGGCGTGCTGCGCACCCGCAAGGATGCCAACCGCGTGTTTTATCGGGTGGGCGATACGCGTACACTCAAACTGCTGAGCATGATGCGAGACGTGTTCTGCGGCTTTTCCAAGTAAGCACCGAAAAGCCTTGCAAGGCCCGGTTACGCTCATGCGTGCCGGGCCTTTTGGTTTTTCGGTGTATATGGCTCTAAATATGCGCTTCAGCGCATTTCCACCTTGTGGGGCATACTGACGCACACACGCCGACAGCCTGTCATTGAGCCTGAAATCAAAATAACCGATTGAATAATATAGTTAATTAGAATACTCTAATGAATAATTTCACGGAGGTGCGTCTGTGCTGAACCCCGCCCGTTTACTCGCGTGTGTCATCCTTTTTTCTCCGCCCGCCTGGGCGGCCCTGCCTTTCGCTGTTGGCCCGGTGCAATACCAGATGGTCGATAGCGGGTATTCCACCGAAGCCGAAGTTGAGGCCGTGAGGCAGTCGACCGTCGCCGCACAGGTGTCCGGCCGCGTGTCAGCGGTCAATTTCGATGCCGGCGATTACGTCAAGGCCGGGATGGTGATCGTGCGACTTTCCGCGCAGGAGCTGTCCTCCGCTGTGGCCGGCAGCCAGGCACAGGTGGCGCAGGCCGCGGCCACGCTGGCCAACGCCCGTGCCAATTACGAACGCCAGCAACAGCTGTTCCAGCAAAAATTCATCAGCCAGGCCGCAATGGACCGTGCCACCGCCGAATACCGTTCCGCCGAAGCAGCCGCGCGCGCTGCCCGCGCCGGCGCCGGACAAACCTCCGCAGTCAGCAGCTACACCGTCATCACCGCGCCATTTTCCGGTGTGGTCTCTGCCCGCCATGTCGAAATAGGGGAAACCGTCACCCCCGGCAAACCGTTGATGACCGGATTTGATCCCAAAGACATGCGCGTGATTGCCAACGTTCCGCAATACAAACTGGCCGACGTGAAAGCCGCAGCGCACGTTGCGGTCGAGATTCCCTCGCGCAACCAATGGATTGATGCCACCGGCGTCACGGTTTTGCCGTCAGCCGACACCGCCACCCATACGGTCAAGGTGCGGATCGACCTGCCAACCAATATTGAAGGCGTCATCCCCGGCATGTTCGCCCGCGCTCACTTCTCGGTGGGCAGCGCGCGCAAGCTCACGATCCCGGTGAGTGCAGTGGTGCGCCGCTCTGAAGTCACCGCGGTTTATGTGGTGAATCAGGATAAAGTGAGCATGCGGCAGATACGCTTGGGCACACCCAATGCGCGCGGTCTGATAGAAGTGCTGGCCGGTCTGAACCCGGGTGACATCATCGCGCTCGAACCGGTCAAGGCGGGCATCTACGCCAAAAGCGCCGCCAATCTGCCGGCTCAATAAACGGAAACAAGCATGGGATTCTCCGGACGCATTGCCCGTTTCTTCCTCACATCCCAGCTCACGCCGCTGATCGCCTTGATCGCGGCCTTGCTGGGCCTGTTTGCCATTCTGGTCACGCCGCGCGAGGAAGAGCCGCAGATCAACGTGACCATGGCCAATGTGTTCATCCCCTTCCCCGGCGCATCGGCGAAGGACGTGGAGGCACTGGTGGCAACGCCGGCCGAGCAGGTGCTGTCGCAGATTGCCGGCATCGAGCATATCTATTCCGTCTCCAAACCCGGGATGGCGGTCCTGACGGTGCAATATCGGGTCGGCGAGGATCGCACCCAGGCACTGGTGCGGCTGTATGACGCCATCCAGGCCAACCGCGACTGGGTGTCACCCGAACTCGGTGTCGGCGAACCCATCATCAAACCGCTCGGCATCGACGATGTACCGATCGTCACCGTCACCCTGTGGACGCGCGACCCGACCCGCGGCGCCTACGAACTGGAACAGGTGGCGCACGCGGCAGAAATTGAACTGAAACGCATCGCCGGTACGCGCGAGGTCAGCACGGTCGGCGGCCCTGGCCGTGCGGTGCGCGTGATGATGGACCCCGACCGCATGGCGTCCTATGGCGTCTCGGCCCAGGACATCCGCGACGCCCTGCAGGTATCCAACGCTGCCCAGCCATCTGGCACACTGGTGTCGAACAATCAGGAAATCCTGGTACAGACCGGCACCTTTCTGACCGGTGCAGAGGATGTCAGGCAGCTCGTTGTAGGCGTGGCGCAGGGTCGTCCGGTCTACATGAACGATGTGTCCAGCGTCGCCGCCGGTCCCGATCAGCCGGCACGCTACGTTTGGCACGGACCTGGCGCAGGCGGGGTGAACAAGGCCGGCACCGGCCAGACATTCCCGGCGGTCACGCTGGCGATCTCCAAAAAGCCGGGGGAAAACGCGGTCGATGTCGCCGAAAAAGTCATTGCCCGCGTCAACGCGCTACGTAACAGCATCCTGCCCGAAGGCGTCGAAGTCAGCGTGACCCGCAACTACGGTGCCACCGCCGACGACAAGGCCAAGAAACTGATTCAAAAATTGATTTTTGCCACCGCCTCGGTGGTGCTGCTGGTGCTGTTCGCGATCGGCAAGCGCGAGGCGCTGATCGTCGGCGCAGCCGTGTTGCTGACGCTGGCAGCCACGCTGTTTGCATCGTGGGCATGGGGCTTCACGCTTAATCGGGTGTCGCTGTTTGCCTTGATTTTTTCGATCGGCATTCTGGTGGACGATGCCATCGTGGTGGTGGAAAACATACACCGCCGCATGGGACTCGATCACGACGGACTCGCAGCCATCATTCCACGCGCGGTCGACGAAGTCGGTGGCCCCACCATTCTCGCCACCCTGACGGTCATTGCCGCGCTGCTGCCGATGGCCTTTGTCTCCGGCCTGATGGGGCCGTACATGAGCCCGATCCCGATCAATGCCTCGATCGGCATGTTGATCTCGCTGGCGATTGCCTTTGTCGTGACCCCCTGGCTGGCGCTGAAGCTGATCAAGCAGGAGCCGCATGCCGCGGCTGAAGGCGACAGCAAGCTGATGCGGCTGTTTCGTACCCGGCTGACACCTTTCCTGCGTGGCGACGACGGCAAGGGCGCGCGCCGCATGTTGTGGCTGGGCATCGGGTTGGCCATCCTGATCTCGGTCGCCTTGCCGGTGTTCCAGCTGGTGATCCTGAAAATGCTTCCGTTCGACAACAAATCGGAATTCCAGGTCATCGTCGACATGCCGGTCGGCACGCCGCTGGAAAAAACAGCCCAGGTGCTGAGTGAAATGGGTACGGCCATCGCCCAGGTACCCGAAGTCACCGACTACCAGGCTTATGCCGGCACGGCGGCCCCGATCAACTTCAACGGTCTGGTGCGACAGTACTACCTGCGTTCCGGGCCCGAGGTGGGCGATCTCCAGGTGAACCTGACCGACAAGCACCAGCGCGAACGCAAAAGCCACGAGATTGCTCAAGCGATCCGTCCCGCCATCGAGGCCATTGCCAAAAAACAGGGTGCCGACGTCAAAGTGGTCGAAGTGCCGCCCGGGCCACCGGTCATGTCACCCATCGTCGCAGAAATTTACGGCCCCGATTACGACGCCCAAATCAAAGTCGCCAAACAGGTGCGTGCCGTCTTTGAACAATCCGCCGGTATAGTCGCGATCGACGACACGGCGGAAGACGATGCCCAGCGCTTTGTGGTACGCGTGTTGCAGAACAAGGCTGCAGTTGCAGGCGTGACGCAGAGAGACATCGTCGCGACGATGAAAATGGGGTTGTCTGGCGAAAATGTCACCCCCATCCACGGCAGCGGCGCCAAGTATGAAATTCCGGTGCGCATCACCTTGCCGCCGGAACGGCAGTCCCGGATTGATGAACTGCTCAAACTTGGCGTGCGCAGTCAAAACGGCAATCTGGTGCCGCTGTCCGAGCTGGTCGAAGTGATGCCAAGCGCACGCGAAAAAAGCATTTATCACAAGGATCTGCTGCCGGTGGTGTTCGTGGTGGGCGACACCGGTGGCAAGCTGGATTCGCCGCTGTATGGCCTGTTCGAAATGCGCAGC
>JBBQDI010000031.1:0-9451 GCA_038319505.1 Burkholderiales bacterium | reverse complement strand
TGAATGCGCTGCGATACGGGCAGCTTGACGCCCGCTTTAGCCACGTCAGCCAGCCGCACGGCATACCCATCCATCGCGCTGTTATCGAGCGGCGGCACGGTAATCGAGGAGACTTGCGGCACGGCAAGCACACGCCCGAGCGCCTCGCTGACGGATACGGTTTGGGTATCGGTCACCCTGCGGGCACGGGCGAGGAGATTTTCAAGCAGTTGGGTAGCTGAGAGCATGGTTCACAATCAAGTCAGTAATAAGTGGAATGGCATCGATATCGATGTGGGGAAACTGTTTGGGTGGCTCGACGTCGGATGCCACCGCCACAATAAGCGCGTCATCGGGAAACAGCCAGGGCTTGTCCGTCTCGGCGCGATGCACCTCCAGCTTGGGAATCGCCTCGCGCTTGTAACCCTCAACCAGCACCAGATCGCACGACGGCAGTTGGGCCAGCAGATCATTCAGTGTTCGCGGCGTATCACGGTGCTCGGTCAGCAGCGCGGTGCGGTGATCCGACGACAAGAGAACCGTCGTTGCCCCCGCTTCGCGCGCGCGCCAACTGTCCTTGCCAGGTCGGTCAATGTCGAAGTCGTGGTGGGTGTGCTTGACCACCGCCACGCGCAAGCCACGCGCCAACAAATGCGGTAGTACACGTTCGATCAACGTGGTCTTGCCACTGCCGCTATAACCCGCAATCCCGAACACCTTCATCTGTGCATTGCCAGTTCCGTTGAATAGGGTTATATTTTTTCATATATAACCCGTGTCTGCCAACTGTTAACGACATCATGACCCCATCCGTGCTCACCGACCAATTCAACCGCCGCATCGACTACGTGCGGCTATCGGTGACGGACCGTTGCGACCTGCGCTGCAGCTACTGCATGCCAGAAGGCTTCAAGGGATTTGAAGAGCCGGATCACTGGCTCACGTTTGACGAGATCGAACGCCTGATCGGCGCATTCGCCCGGCTAGGCGTGAGCCGCATCCGCATGACGGGTGGTGAACCGCTGCTGCGTCGCGACATCGTCGGCTTGGCACGGCGCATCTCCACCCTGCCCGGCGTTGACGATCTGTCACTGTCGACCAATGCAACCCAGCTCGACAAACATGCACAGGCCTTGAAGGATGCCGGCGTCACCCGGCTCAATGTCAGCCTCGATTCGCTGCAGCAAGCGCGAGTAGAAAAGATCAACGGCCGCGATGTGCTCGCCAAGGTGATGAACGGACTGACCGTCGCGCAGGACGTCGGCTTTGCGCCGATCAAGCTCAATATGGTGGCGCTCGCCGGCACCAACGATGACGAAATCGATGAAATGGTCGCGTTTTGCATGGCGCGCGGCTTTGTATTGCGGCTGATCGAAGCCATGCCGATGGGCGACACCGGGCGCAACGCCGAATACCTCGACCTGCAACCGGTCAAAGAACGCCTGCGCACCCAGTTCAATCTGATTGAGACCACGATCCCCGGCGCCGGTCCCGCACGCTATCTCGGCTCACAAGACGGCCGTTTCAATGTCGGCTTCATCACCCCGATCTCGCAACATTTTTGTGCCACCTGCAACCGCGTGCGTATTGCCGTCGACGGCACCGCCTACATGTGTCTGGGGCAAGACGAAAAATTTGAATTCCGTCCGATGCTGCGCGGGGGCTGCAGCGATGCCGAGCTGGAAGCGGCCATCATCCAAGCCATCAACCTCAAACCCGAACGCCACGAATTCAATGAAGCGCCGCACAAGATTCTGCGCTTCATGTCGATGACGGGTGGCTGAACGGTCCCGTTCAGCAGTTACCTGTGAACGTCACTAACTGGCTGCGCCATGTGGGCTTGGAGGGCAGGAACCTGCCATGGGCGGTCGGTCTGCGATGTACCCATGTGGGGCTGCTGCTCGGCCGGAGCTGCCGCTGGCGTTCTGAGCAAGCGAAGTCTGTATCCGCATGCTGAACACCAGTCGTTGAATAGATTGCAAGCTGAATTGGTTTCCAAAACGGCGAATTCATACTCCCGATCGAGGCTGCATGTAAACCTTTTCATGCAAGTGTTGCACTGCAACGATGGGGATTAAATGCCTGATTGGTGAAGCACCTGCCTTGTCGTAAAGTGGAGGCCAGCCCAGTCGTACTCCCCGGATGGGCACCAGGCAAGCGCGTCATGCAGCGTCGATCGATTTTTCTCTGCATGCGTGTGCTCCCTGCGCCCGGCTTCCATTTTTGATTTCTGTCACCCTTGTTCCGGCAGCTTCCATCTGGCGTGATACCGACACCGCGAAGCACTGCTGGACGCGTCCAGTCCGGTGCCCGCGCAATCGCGGCGGACAAAGCCGGGGCGACATTGGCTGGGAAACGCATGCAGCAAGTCTGATCCACGCTGGTTGCCGTGCTGACAATTTGATGATTGTGACTAAGCTCAAGGCATGGCGGACACGTTCCCAGGCAGATCCATTGCCCACAGTTCGAATGGTCCTGCCGGCGGGCAAACTATTCCGTTTCAATCTATGGCTAGGAGATATCAATGTCGCCCCAATCCCTGGGTATCATTTTGTGGTTCGCCCTGATGCTGCTGGCCCTACCCTATGTCCGGCGTGCCAAGCATCCGCGCGCCAAAACGCTGGCAGCCTACATGGTGTTCCTCATCCTCTTTTCTGTAGGCGCCGTCGTGATGTTTTCCGTCCTGCTCATGCTGCTGGGCCGCTATGGCCGGCTTGATGTCCTGCACGATTTTCCAGGCGCCGCACTTTTTTTGATCCTGGTTTTCGTCCCGGCCTTTCTGCTGGGCCGCTGGCAATTGAAAAAGCCGCCGCGCCGGGTCCCGATCGAATGAGGCATTTTGGGCTGCCGCCGCATATAACACTACGGTCAAGCGGGACGCGCTATAGCACGCTCCTTACCTTCAAGCTATGTTTATAGGAAGCTATGTTTCTAGCCAAATATTTCTGGTGGGGGTATTTACTGCACGGCAATCACACTATTACATGCGATTAAACATCACGATGTTCAGTGTTAATTAAAAACCAAATCGCTTGATGCAGGTTAGCGGCATATGACGGCATATAGTGGCTTAACAATATGACTGATGACTCAAATAATGTCTTGCAGCGTGGTCTTGAAAATATACACGATCCTTTTTCAAGCTTTATCCGCGCGCAGACAACAACCAGCTGGTTTCTTCTGCTCGCTACAATCGTGGCCCTGTGGTGGGCCAACTCAGCTTATTTCTCTGCCTACCAGAATCTGACACATACATCGATTGGAATCTTTCTAGGCGATTTCAAGCTGCATGCTTCGCTCAAACACATCATCAATGATGGGTTGATGGTCATATTTTTCTTCCTGCTTGGACTTGAGATCAAACGCGAAGTACTTGCCGGAGATCTCGCTCGTCCAGAAAACAGACGCATGCTGATTCTTTGTTCCATCGGTGGAATGGCTTGTCCAGCTGCAATCTATTCGTTGTTCAACTGGTCACTTGATTCACAGATCGGATGGGGCATACCCATGGCAACCGATACTGCGTTTGCGCTGGGCGTACTCACTATCGTAAAAAAGTACATTCCGGGCAGTCTGTTGGCTTTTCTCGTAGGCCTCGCTATCGTGGACGATGTCGGGGCCATATTGGTCATTGCAATCTTTTATACCCAGGATTTATCCATATTGCATCTGGTGAGCGCATTTGCACTGATTGTATTTTTGGCATTAGGCAATTACGCAGGCGTACGCCAGCCGTATTTTTATATTGTTGTCGGAATGGCAACCTGGTGGATGATGCTCAAATCCGGCGTACACCCTACGTTTGCCGGTGTCGCAATAGCTTTGACTGTACCCGCGCGTCCAATGTTGACTTCGGAAAAGCTGCTCGTTAAAGCGAAGACAATTATCAACTCAATGCAGAAACAGTCAAAACCTGTCGATGTTCTCGGCAGTCGTACGGATCATGAACAGGTACTGGAAGTACGTGATTTTGCGGAACGTGCAAGCACACCCCTGCGTCGTTGGGAAGATGCGCTGGGGTTACCCGTCGCTCTATTTGTCTTGCCCTTGTTTGTGCTGACCAATGCCGGCGTACCCTTCAGCCTGACCTCATTCGTCGAAAGCCTTCAACACCCAACCGGATTAGGGATTATTACTGGCCTGGTCCTCGGAAAATTTATCGGCATTTCCGGTGCGTGCTGGCTAGGCTTGCGCTACAAAATTGGCTGTTTGCCCGACGGGGTCAATCTTCAACATGTCATTGGCGTCTCACTCATAGCCGGGATAGGTTTTACCATGTCCACATTTATAGCCACGCTTGGCTTTGACGCCCAACCAGCACTTCTCCAAAGTGCAAAATCATCGATTCTGGTTGCTTCATTCATTTCTGCAATTCTCGGCGTGTTGTATATCCGATTTATTGCCGCAAAGAAACTTGACACATCACTCAATTCGCCGCCAAAAGGCGGCGCAAATTAGTTCAATCATTGAGCGTCATATTTCTAACAGTCTTATCTTCCCCACGTTTGATGAACACCCCTCAAAAGTCTGCTTTGGCGTCCATGGTCGAAGTCACCGAACAGCAGTCGGATGAGTAGACAGCCGCAAATTCATTGGGCGCGCTCCTACGGATGGACCCTATGCGTGAACCCAGTCAATCCGGCCCGGATATTCAAGTCAGAATGGCACTTTGTAATGAGATGGGGTGATGTGTACCGCCACTGCCGAGCAGGCAGGTGTTCAAGGGCGAGCAATGCACCCCTTAACGCAGGTAGGCAAACCCTTCCTCTTGCTGGAGCCGCACAATTTCCGCATCGGCCATTGGGACCATTGTTACGAATCCATGAATATCGCTGGGATGGAGGCCGCGAAGTCCGGCCGCGGCCTTGCACATTCGGAACTCGATGACACCGCCAACCGAGAGGCTCTGTGCCCGTCGCATCAGTGCGTTGTACGCCCCGAAATTCTTGATTGCGAAAAACGGAATGGCGTCCCCGTGCAGCATGATCACGATCCTGGTATCCCATTGGTCGGCGCCGTTAAGCTTGCTGATCAGGCTTGCCCGGTCCAGCACGCTATTCAAAATATCCAGCGTGCCCGACGTTGTATCGAAGACCACTTTCTGTCCACCATAGACTTGCTGGATTTCAGTTGCGGCCCCCCATGGGGCAGCGTCACTCGCATTTGTGTACGCCGTATGTAATGTCAGGGCAAACGGTAGCAGAACAAGAAGTGGTAGCTTCATTTTCTTCCTTCGGCCAGAGGCATTTCGGCTGAGACAACGACTCAACTCGCTGCCTCAAATGACTGAGGCCAGCCACAAAATGGCTGGCCTCAGTTTCAGTTTCAGGCAAGTACTATTTTTTCAGCTGTGGTTGGTCAATGTAGCGTACGTCCTTGACGGACAGGGGTGCCGGATTGATGTATTTGTATCCCTTGCCTTGCCAGTAAGCTATTTCGGGGAAGCCGGCCGGCACGACGGTGATGAATCCGTGCATGTCATCTGCGTTGAAACCAGCTGCACGCATGGCGTTGTTGCACAGCTTGAATTCAACGCCGTCTTTGGCAAGTTCCGCCATCTTGTCGACGATGCCCTGATATTTTTCGTAGTTTTCTTTCGCGAATGCACGCAGTTCCGGGCCGTGGGTTACCACCACCACTTTTCCATTGGTAACACTCTTGGTATTTTTAATGAAGGAATACAAGATATTCAATTTTTGCGGATCTTCGTAGTTGACATCAAAGACAGTGTCCGTCGCTGGCATCGAATGCATATCCACTTTCGCCGTTCCGTATGGTGCATAAGCTTCGGCGAAAGCAGGCTGCGCCAGACCGACGGTGATCAGGGCAGTGATGAGGATTGCTGTGGTTTTCATGTTGTCTCCTAGATTCTTGATGGTCCACCGTTTCTATCTTGGCGCGGTGGTTAAGGTTAGTGCGACCGCGCGCCGGACGCGGAGAATACAAGTTCCATTAACCAGGTCTTCAAACGAGCAGTCTCCTGCGCTATGACCTCTGGATCGTGAAGTGCGTTGGCTACCAAGCTTGCACCTTGGAGCGTCGTGATCAGGTGTAGCGCCAACGATGATGATTCATTGCCTTTGCCCAACAGCCGGAATTGCTCTTCCGCCAATTGAAGCAATTTTTTCAGTGGTTTGGCCGCTTCATCGCTGAGGGTGTCATTCTGCTTGGCCAATTCATAGCACAGGCTGCCAATCGGACAGCCATATAGGGCATCAATTTGCTTGTCACTCACCCAGAGCTGAACAAGTGCCTGGAGTCGTTCCAGCGGATCCAAGTTCTCAGTGGCTTGAATCAGGATGCGATCGAGGTCGTCCAGACGCCTCTCAATTATGGCGATGGCGATATCTTCTTTGGTCTTGAAGTAGTAATACACGCTTCCCAGCGCCACATCGGATGTCCGTGCTATGTCCGCAAGTGTGGTGCGCGCGTAGCCTTGCCGATGAATCACTTGGCTTGCGGCTCGCACCAGTCTGTCCCGACGCCCCTCATTCCCTGCCGTGCTTTCCATTACGTGACCTAGTTAGTTAACTAGATTCAAGTTACGTTAATGTTTCTGTATTGTCAATGCGAGCGATGGCGACAACTATTACCGGTCTCTCGCTGGCGCGTTCTTTTAGCTTGCGCGCATGTCGGCTGTTGGCTGGGAGTTATCCTTTTCTGCCGGCTCAACAAGCAGACATCAAGCATGACCAGGATGATGGGGCCGTGTCCGGTATGGCCGAGAGCCGGTTGGCAGAGTGGACCCCGCCTATATAACAGGTCCGGATAAACCTGAGACAGTTTGAGTTCAATCCAACCATCCCTGCCAGATAACCATACGAACCCCAACCCGTTATTCCATCCGGTCCCAATAGGGTTCACCTGCCGTCCGTTCCACCAGAAAATCGATCAATGCCCTCACCCGACTCGACAGATGTCGGGTGGGCGGATACACGGCGTAGGCCGAGAGTTCTGGCCAGGTGTGATCGGGCAGCAATTTCAGCAATTGCCCCGTGCGCAAGGCTTCATGAACGTAGAAGGTGGGCAGCAACAGCAGACCTTCGTCGGCCAAGGCTGCGCGCATGAGGAATTCGCCGCTGCTGGCGGCGAGGCGCACGGGAACGCGCACGGTGCCTGCCTGGCCGTCTGGCCCGTGATACGCCCACAAGCCCGGATCGCGCTCATTGCTGTAGGCCAGGCAAACGTGGCGCGCCAGATCGGCTGCCACATTGGGCGCCCCATGCTTCGCCAGATAGCCCGGGCTGGCGCACAAGACGTGGCAAATCGGTGCCAGACGGCGGGCGATCAAACTCGAATCTTCCAGGGTGGCAATGCGAATCGCCAGATCGAAGCCTTCCTGCATCAGATCGATCTGGCGATCATTGAAATCCAGTTCGAAGCGCACATCGGGGTGCAGGGTCATGAATTCCTGGATCAGCGGCGCCAGGTGCAGCAGGCCAAAGGCCAAGGGCAGCGCGACCTTGAGCCCGCCCTTGAGCGAACCGTGGGCCTGCGACACGGCCGTTTCGGCCTCGTCCAGATCGGCCAGAATGGCGACGCAGCGCGCGTAAAAGGCGCGACCGCTGTCGGTCAGATTGAGCCGGCGCGTGGTGCGCTGGATCAGCGACACGCCGAGGCGTGCTTCCAGCTCGGCCAGGCGCCGGCTGACCGCAGACTTGGGCAGGCCCAGCCGCTCGGCGGCGCCACTGATGCTGCCAGCTTCGACGATGCCGACGAAGATCTGCATGTGTGCGAACTTATCCATTTATCCCGATAATAAGAACAGTTATTTGAATAATTACATCTTTATCCCGATCAACGCAACGACAACAATAGCATCACGGTGCCGGTTCGGCCCACCTTCACAGGAGATGCGCATCATGAAAACCACCCCTTCCTCTTCCCAAAACCTGCGCGTGTTGCGCATCGATGCCAGCGCCCGCGTCGAGGGTTCAATTACCCGACAGTTGGCCGACCGCATGATCGACGGCATGAAGCAACACGCACCCAATCTATCCATCACCCGGCGCGATGTGGCGCAGGGCCTGCCCTTTGTGGATGCTGCCTGGGTGAATGCCAATCTCACTGAGCCGGATGCGCGCAGCGAGGCGCACCGCCAGGCGCTGGCCGGATCCGATGCACTGGTTGCCGAGGTCATGGAGGCGGATGTCTGGGTGATCAGCGCGCCCATCTACAACTTCGGCGTGCCGGCCAGTCTCAAAGCCTGGATCGACCAGATCGCCCGTGCCCGCCTGACCTTTCGCTACACCGATCAGGGGCCGAAGGGCCTTTTATCCGGCAAGAAAGTCTATATTCTGACAGCGACCGGCGGCACCGAGGTGGGCGGTGCCATCGACTTCGCCACGCCCTGGCTGAAGTTCGTGCTGGGGTTTCTGGGCATCACTGACGTCGAGGTGATTGCCGCCGACCGCGGCATGATGCGTGGCGATGTCGCCCGCGAGCATGCTGCCGACCGCATCGACCAGGTGCTGGCACGCGACTGGCCAGCCCTCGCTGCAGCATAAGGCCGGAACCCATTTGCATTTGAGACTATCCAGAAAGGAATCAGCCATGAGCACACGCACCATTCGCCAACGCGTTCCCGCTTCCGAAGTCACAGAAGGTGCAGGCGTCACCGTCCACCGCAGCATCGGCACGCCGGCGTTGCGGAATCTGGACCCGTTCCTGATGCTGGACCACTTCGGCAGCGACAACCCGGACGAGTACATCGCCGGCTTTCCGGACCATCCGCATCGCGGCTTCATCACCTTCACCTACATGCTCGACGGCCACATGCAACACCGCGACAGCATGGGCAACCAGGGCGAACTCAAGCCCGGCGGCGTGCAATGGATGAAGGCTGCCAGTGGCGTCATCCATTCGGAAATGCCCCGCCAGGCCAACGGGCTGATGCGCGGATTCCAGCTCTGGATCAACCTGCCGGCCAGTGAGAAGATGTCCGATCCGGCCTATCAGGAGTTTTCGTCTGCTGCCATTCCGGAAGTGGCCCTGGATGCAGGTCGGGTGCGGGTACTGGCGGGTGAATTCAACGGCACGCACGGCGTCATCGTGGACCCGTCCACCGATGTTCTCTACCTCGATGTTGCGCTGTCCGCCCATGCTGCGTTCTCATTGCCGCTGGACGCATCACGCCATGCTTTCGTTTATGTCTTCGAAGGCAGTGCCAGACTGGGAAAAGACGAACTCGCCAAGCACACCCTGGCGGTGCTGGGATCCGGCGACACGGTTGATATCACGGCAGGCGCAGACGGTGCGCGCTTCATCCTGGTTGCCGGCCGGCCCATCGGCGAACCCGTGGTGCAGTACGGCCCCTTTGTGATGAACACCCGTGAGGAAATCGAGCAGGCATTGGCCGACTATCGAGACGGCACGCTCGTCCAGACCCGGGCAGCGATGAGCGGACACTGAGCCCGCGCAGCCCACCTCCTTCCATGCACTATGGTTCAAACATCACTGGAAGGAGGTTGAC
>JBBQDI010000030.1:0-9708 GCA_038319505.1 Burkholderiales bacterium | reverse complement strand
AACGAGAATTAACCACACCCCATGCGCCTCTTTGCGTTCATCCTGCTCGTGTTGCCGATCCTGTGCCCTCCCGTTGCGTGGGCACAAGCTACGCTCAACAAATGCATCGACGCGCAGGGCAATATTACCTACAGCAATCAGACGTGTCGTAATGCACGTGAAGTTCGCACCGTGCATATTGATCCCGCACCAATTCCTGACAAGCCAAACGAAACGATCACACCCACACTGCCAGCAATACCGGTTACCACGAAACTAAGCCCCGCTTCCGTGCCCGCCACGATTCAACCCGAAACCAGGCGCATCGAAAAAAACGCGAACACCCCAGCGAAATCAGCTCTGAGTGTATCTGCCAGGCAATGTGATTCTCTGACCGACAAACTTGGCCGTGTACTCGACAAAATGGATCAGGCACACCGCAAGGACCACACACAGGAACAAATGAACAAGTGGAACGAGGAAGTACACGAACTCGAACGTAAAAAACAGCAATCCAGCTGCTTCTGACACGACTTTCCGAAAGCTCCAGAGCATGAATGCCCGCACCCTTGATCCTGCGCACCATCTGATTGAAAACGAGCCGTATTACGAAGCGGTTGGCGAGGAAATCCAGTTATTCGAAGCGGCTTACCGGCAACAGATCCCGGTGTTGCTGAAAGGCCCCACCGGTTGCGGCAAGACCCGCTTCATGGAGCACATGGCGTGGCGTTTGAAGCGCCCGCTGATTACGGTGTCGTGCCACGACGATCTCACCGCTTCCGACCTGGTGGGCCGCTATCTGGTGAAGGGTGGCGAAACGGTGTGGGTCGACGGTCCCCTCACCCGTGCGGTACGCTGCGGTGGCATTTGTTATCTTGACGAAATCGTCGAGGCGCGCAAGGACACCATGGTGGTGATCCACCCGTTGGCCGACGACCGCCGCACCCTGCCGATGGAAAAGCTAGGGCAAACCGTCGAAGCCACGCCCGAATTCTGCCTCGCCATTTCCTACAATCCCGGCTATCAGAGTGTGCTCAAGGATTTGAAACAATCCACCCGTCAGCGCTTTGTCGCACTGGAATTCGACTACCCATCTGCCACCCTGGAACGCCGCATCGTCGCTACTGAATCCGGCGTATCTGAGGCTATCGCCGACAGCTTGGTTCGCTTTGCGCAAATGACGCGCAACCTGAAAGGCAGTGGGCTGGAGGAAGGCGCCTCCACCCGGCTACTGGTCCATGCCGGCAAACTGATTTCAGATGGCGTGAGCCCGGTCACCGCATGCAAAGCTGCCGTCGCTCAGGCCGTGACCGATGACGCCGATATGCTGAAAGCCATCCAGGAACTCTCCTCGTCCATCTTCTGATGGCGGCGCTTTGATTATGGCGTTGGCGCCGCTCACTGCAGCCGACATGGAAGCCAACCTCCATATTTGGCTGGAAACCGAATTCACCTATTTCAAGGTCGAGGACCTCGCCGCCGAACTGACCACGTTGGCACGTGATGAACAGGATTTCATCCTCAACTGGATCCGTCGCATCGCCTCCACCCACATCACGCTGGCCTGGCAGTTCGGGCGACGCGCGCCGGCCCTGTTGCCACGCATGGAGCGGCGTCTGCTTGAAGCCTGGGCGGTGCATACCTGCGATATCTTCGACCGGACAGGCTTGCAGAACGCACTCAGGATCATGGAGCAGGTCGACAGTTTTGACGAGACGCAACACCAGAATGACGCTGCGGGTGCGCTATACGAGGATATCGCGCCCATATTGGGCAATTTCGTTTGCGGGCTCTCTGGACGGCGACTGAAACTCGAGGAAGGTGACGCTGCCTGGACCGATGGTGAACGCATCGTGTTGCCGCCGATGATCGCAACCCTGCCGGATCTGGACGACAATTTTCAGCTTGCCAAAATCACGGTCGCGCTGCTGTGGGCGCAAACCCGCTATGGCAGTCTGCGCATTGACCATGCCACCATTTCTGCCCGTTATGCCGACCCTGACCGTGCCCTGACCCGGCTTTACGCACTTGAAATCCTGCGCCTGAGCGCGCAAATCGCACGGGAGCTACCCGGCCTGCATCGCCAGATGCTGCGATTGCGGGAACAACTCGATTCCGCCCTGCCCCCTGCCTGGCAACCCTTTGAGACCACGCTATCCGCCCGCGAGGCCACGCTAGACGACAGCCTGGCGCTATTGGCTGCCGCGTATGAAGAAGCCGAATGCCCCCAGTGGAGCGACCAGGGGTGTCTGCGTCCCGATGCGATCGCCGCCGCCCGCGCCGCCCGGCTGGATATCGAAAAGGCACGCCTGCGCATCAAGCTGGCCGAACTGCTGGATGAACACAAGGCCCCGCAAGATGCCGCGCCAGAAGCCCCGGACACACCGCCCGAGTTGAACGTGGAGCCTCGCGATGAAAACGGCCAGCTCGATTTTGAAATCACCCTCGACGACGCCCCCATCGCACCCCCCGACGGCGTCAAGCAACTCCTTACCTCGGTCTATCTGGATTTTGGCGAAATCCCCCCAGACTACCTGACGCCAGCTGGCGACGGCGAATACGATCCCAATCTTGTGTTTGACCAGCCGGACGATACCGACTCGGTGTGGCAAGGCACCTATCACGAGAAAGGCGCCGAACTATTTCCCGAGTGGGATCATGGCCGCCAGCACTACCGCAAAAATTGGTGCGTGATGCGGGAGAAAACTGTCACGCCTGTCTACGACGATTTTTATCGCGACACGCTCGGCAAGCATGCCGGCGTGGTCAAACACTTGCGCAAAAAATTCGAGGCGCTGCGCGACGAGAACCGCCTCGAAAAACGGCAAACCCAGGGCGACGAAATCGACCTCGATGCCCTGATCGAAGCGCTGGCCGACGCACGTGACGGCAGCGAGATGAGCGACCGTCTGTTCATGCGCACGCACCGCGCCGAACGCAACATCGCCGTCGCCTTTCTGGTCGACATGAGCGGCTCGACCCAGGGCTGGATCAACGAGGCCGAGCGCGAAGCGCTGATCCTGTTGTGTGAAGCGCTCGAATTGCTGGGCGACCGTTACGCGATCTATGGTTTTTCGGGCACCACGCGCAAACGCTGCGAACTGTTCCGCATCAAAACCTTTGACGAGCGTTACGACGACGAGGTGAAAGCGCGCATCTCGGGCATCCGCCCGCAGGAATACACGCGCATGGGCTTTGCCCTGCGCCACATGACCAAGCTGTTGAATCAGGTTGAAGCCAAGACCCGCGTGCTGGTGACCCTGTCGGATGGTCGCCCGGACGATTACTTCGATGTCTACCGAGGCGTCTACGGCGTCGAAGACACGCGCATGGCTTTGCAGGAAGCGAGCCGGACCGGCATTCATCCCTTCTGCATCACGCTCGACCGCGAAGCGCGCGACTACCTGCCGCACATGTATGGCGCGGCGCGTTACATCATTCTGGACGACGTGCGACAATTACCGGTGAAAGTCACCGACATTTACCGACGTATCACGACATGAGCCTGGACAAACTCAAAGTAGGCCATTTCTACAGCAATGGCGCCTATGGCCGCACCTGGGGTGTTCGCCAGTTGGCTGAGATCACCTCGGACGCCAAAACGGGCGAGAATGTGATTCATTTCAAGGGCATCGCCGGTACCTGCCGCCGAAAGAATGGCCATTGCAGTCCAGAAGAATTCGCGCGCTGGGTCAAGTATCAGGTTGCGTTGCATGAGAATGACTGGAAGCGCGTCACTGGCGAGGCTGAGTCCTCAATCGCGCGTTAGCCGCCCAAAAAAAGCCCCCATAAAACTGAATGGGGGCTTTTTTTGGGGCCGGATTTTCATCCGGGATGCGCTTCAATCCCTGCCCATCATGGTGATCACGCTTTATTTGCGATCTTCCTTGCGCAATTTGGCGAGCCAGTATTCCATTTGCTTGCCTGCGGCGTCCCGTCCACCCAGCCCGAATGAAAGGGCAACGGCAACAGCAACGGCACCAAACACCAGGGCAAAAGCCATGTTGACGATGTCATCTGCGATTCCCATGGCAGACAGACCCAAGGCGATCACCAAACCAAGAATGGCAAAGCGGGCAATGCCAGCCATCCCGACGGCTTCATTACTGCTCGCCCGCAAAATAGCCTGATAGGCCAGATTGGCCAGCCAGAAACCCACCACCAGAATGGCCACGCCCAGCAGCACATCACCACCAAACTGGATGAACATGCCTACCAGTGACTCAACCTGAATGAAGTCCAGACGATTGGCCGCTTCAACGGTGGCGAACAGCATGGCAAAAAAGACCATGATGCGCATGACCAGATCGGACGCCTTGAAGTCAGCAGAAAAAATGTGCTCCATCCCCACTTTGGCAGGCAGATTATTCAATCCCATGTTGGCCAGCAATCCCCCCAACAATCCAGCGGCAAAGCGCGCCACATACCAGGTCACAAACAGGATCAGGACCGCCGCAAAGATATTGGGAATGGCCATCATCATCATGCCCAGCATATCGGTGGCAGGGCCGGAGATCGCGGTGATCTGAAGTGCGTCCAAACCGGCAATCAGGGCCGGCACGAAGACCAGGATGAACACCAGCGAACCCGTCAGTATGGACAGGACCAGACGATCCTTCAAGCCAGCGGTCTTGCCCAGTTTGTCGGCACCCGCTGCCGCCAGCAGGTTGGATACCAGGCCGCTGAGGATTTTTGCGACCAGCCAGCCAGCCAGAATGATGACCACGGTGGCGAAGATGTTCGGCAACATGGTCAAGGTTTTATCAATCATGTTACGCACCGGATCCAGCATGCCCTCCAGCTGCAACACACCCAAAACCGCCGGTAAAAACAACAGGATGACCAGCCAGAACAGCACATTGCCGACATTCTCGCCCAACGGAGACATCCCGGCCTGCTCGACCAGCTTCTCATCCCACTGGGTGGCTTTCAGCGCCCGGTTGGCAATGGCCTTGACGATGGTTGCTGCCAGCCACGCCACCACAATCAAAAGCGCACCCGCCAACAAATGCGGCAAATATGTCATGACCTGGGACATCATCTCGGCCAGCGGGCCGGAGAGCTGTTCCAGGTTAAGGGTATTGAACACGGCAAGCAGGGTAGCCAGCAGGACGAACCAGAATGCACCCAGTGACACACCCCCCTCAACATCCATGGGTTTGCCGATGGAATTGCCGACCAATTTATTGATTCTGGCCAGAGAAAGCAGCTTGCGCACCCCTGCCCGCGCCAGCAGCGCCAGCACATAGCCCACCACCAACACCCCAATTGCGCCCAGAATTACAGGCAACTGGGATCCAAGAGCATTCTGTATTGCCGTTGAAAACACACTTAAATCCATTGTGATGCCCCTCCCAATTAATGGTTCGTTTTTCACCCGCCAAGATACTGATTGTCGAATTCGTGACATGTGTCGAATTTTCGACAATTCGAGTCCATCTTAACATAACAAGAATTTTGACCTTCTAATGCGTGTATCCGCCAATCACTTCTCAACGTCATTTAAGCGTCCAGATATGCGTTCAGCATCACAAATCAGCTTGAGGGTATTCCTTCCGGAAAGGGCGCTCCAGTATTTAGTACAGAGTCCGTGCTGACGAACATGGTGGCTCGTTACCCCTTTCCTTTCGGGCGCGTGCCGGCGGAACCCTCCCCTTTGAACATCAGAACAGGGGGGTGAATCATGGGGAACGTGAAGCAGGGTAGTGATCGGCTGCGCTGCGATAAACTAAAGCGGTTGCTCAAAGATGGGCACGCACTGGTCTGAACTCATCACGGTTCAATTGCACGCCTCCGTTTTTGAACCTGGGCTATGTGGGACTACCACCAAACAACGATCCCGGTGGACGGTGCAAGACCGGCTTATTCCGATCCAGGCGCTATCGAATCGCTGGGGAATGCCGTTAACGGGTTAAGGGGCGACTCCCTAGCCTCTTTAGGAATGCTCGCAAGATGCTCCATGATGGCATAGGTGAGTGTTGTACATCCAGACCCATCGAGCGCCGAAATTGCGAATACGGGGCCCTGCCAGTCATAATCTTTGACAAACTGAGTGACGACCGCCTGGCGCTCGGCCTCATCCACCATGTCGATCTTGTTCAATACCAGCCAACGCGGCTTCTCATACAGCGACTGATCATATTTCCGCAGTTCTTCAACGATGGCGCGCGCCTCGTGAACCGGATCGCCCGCTTCCCAGCGCGGCGAAATATCGACCAGATGCAACAACACCCGCGTACGTTGCAGATGCCGCAAAAACTGGTGACCCAGACCCGCGCCTTCTGCCGCGCCCTCGATCAACCCCGGAATGTCAGCGATAACAAAGCTGCGCTCGCTGTCAACCCGCACCACGCCCAGATTGGGGGCCAGCGTAGTGAAGGGATAATCCGCCACCTTGGGTCGCGCAGCGGATACAGCGCGTATGAACGTTGATTTACCGGCATTGGGCATGCCCAACAGGCCCACATCGGCCAGCACCTTCAATTCCAGCGCCAGTTCGAACTCTTCACCCGGCTCGCCCAACGTATGCTGACGTGGCGCGCGATTGGTGCTGGACTTGAAATGCTGGTTGCCCAGCCCCCCCTTGCCGCCTTTGGCCAAACAAACTGTCTGGCCATCCTCGGCCAGATCGGCCACGATTTCGCCGCTGTTGATGTCGGTGAACACCGTGCCCTCCGGCACCCGCACAATGAGATCTTCACCGCCCTTGCCGTAGCATTGCGCGCCACGCCCGTTTTCGCCTTTTTGCGCCTTGAAGATGCGCTTGAAGCGAAACTCGATCAGGGTGTTGATGTTGCGGTCGGCCACCACGATGACACTTCCACCGCGACCACCATCTCCGCCATCCGGCCCGCCCTTGGGAATGAATTTTTCACGGCGAAACGAGGCACTGCCGTCACCGCCCTTGCCGGCCAGCACCTCGATCTTCGCTTCGTCGATAAATTTCATACGGGTTCTCTCACAAACAAAAAAGCCCCATCCGGCGGACAGGGCTTTTGGGCTGACGAATCAGCTCAGTTCAAATCGACTCAGGCCGCGACAGCGTCGGCTTCGAGCGGAATCACCCGAACCATCCTGCGGCGGGCTGCGCCCTTGACTTCGAACTTGACGGTGCCTTCAGCCTTGGCGAACAGGGTGTGATCCTTGCCAATGCCAACGTTGTCGCCGGGATGGAACTGGGTACCGCGCTGACGCACGATAATGTTGCCAGGTATAACCAGTTCGCCGCCGTAGCACTTGACGCCCAGACGTTTCGATTCCGAGTCGCGGCCGTTACGTGAACTGCCGCCTGCTTTCTTGTGTGCCATGTTTCGTGCTCCTTATCCCGTGATGCCGCCGATTTGCACTTCGGTGAAGTGCTGACGATGACCCTGGCTCTTGCGGTAATGCTTGCGACGGCGCATTTTGAAGATCTTGATCTTGTCGCCACGTGCCTGGTTCAGCACAGTGGCTGTAACCGTGGCGCCACGAAGCATGGGCGCGCCCATTTTGATGTCGGCACCATCGCCCACCATCAATACCTGATCAAAGGTAATCTCGCTGCCGATTTCACCGTCCAGCTTTTCAATTTTTAGTTTGTCACCGGCGCTCACGCGATATTGCTTGCCGCCGGTTTTGATGACTGCGTACATGGGGGGTCTCCAACCAATTCGATCCCGGGAAAGCGCGAGATTTTAGCGGTGAACACGCAGTGAGTCAAACACTTTCACAGTTTTATCCCGTCACAAGCGATGAAAAACCACGTCCAGACTGCTAACATTGCGGGGTTTTCCAATAATCAAGCCCCTATCGTGTCTCTGGAGAGTCTGCAATCCTACCTGGCCGACGACATGCATGCCGTCGATCAGGCCATTCGTCAAAGCCTGTATTCCGACGTGGTGCTCATCCGCCAGGTATCCGAATACATCATCAACAGCGGTGGCAAGCGCCTGCGCCCCGCACTCGTGCTGCTGTCGGCCGGTTGCTTCAACTATCAGGGCCGCGCGCAACACGAACTGGCCGCGGTAGTGGAGTTCATCCACACCGCCACCTTGCTGCATGACGACGTGGTCGACGAATCCGAACTGCGGCGCGGGCGCAAAACCGCTAATGCCCTGTTTGGCAACGCGGCCAGCGTGTTGGTCGGCGATTTCCTCTACTCGCGCGCCTTCCAGATGATGGTGGCAGTCGACAACATGGAAGTCATGCGCATCCTGTCCGATGCCACCAATACCATTGCCGAAGGCGAAGTGCTGCAACTGCTCAATTGCCACGACCCCGACATCGACGAAGAAAACTATTTGCGCGTCATCCGCTACAAGACGGCCAAGCTGTTTGAAGCGGCGGGCCGGCTGGGCGCGGTCATCGGTGGCGGCACTGAAGAAGAAAAAGACGCGTTGGGCCGCTATGGCATGCACCTTGGCACCGCATTCCAACTGATCGACGACGTGCTGGACTACTCCGGCGACTTTCTCAAAACCGGCAAAAACATCGGCGATGACCTGGCAGAGGGCAAACCCACCCTACCGCTGCTATATGCCATGAAGCATGGCACCGTCGAACAGGCAGCAAGCATCCGCCAGGCGATCGAACACGGCGGCCTCACCGAATTCCAGAGCGTGCTCGCTGCGATCAAGGACACGCGCGCCTTGCAGTACACGCGCGAAGCCGCGCAACGCGAAGCGCAAACAGCCAACGCAGCTATTTCTTGCTTGCCTGATTCAAATTCCAAATCAGCTTTGTTACAATTAGCGGCTTTCGCGGTTGACCGTAGTTTTTAACCGTACAGTTTTTCACTCCCGTCTGTTCTTCAAATAGCGTTTCAGCACCCTGCTGATCGCGCCATCTGCCTCGGGGCGTAGCTCAGCCTGGTAGAGTACTGCGTTCGGGACGCAGGAGTCGGAGGTTCGAATCCTCTCGCCCCGACCACTGAATATTAAGAAGAATCAATAGCTTGAGGTTCTTCCTGCGGTCAATTGGCGCAAACCAGACCCCGGTTTGCGCCAATCCTGCGCCAAATTCTAGCGTTGTTTTGTGGCAGACCATCCGAAATACGTCGGATTTTTTCTGTCGCTTGGCTATACGGTTACTCCTAACCCCGGAGTCATACCATGGCCACCACCTCTGCCGCTTCCGGCAACATCGAAAACCGTTCCCATTGGCTGGTGTAGGTTCGCGCCCAACCTGCGCTCAAAAAGCGCTTCTCCTTTCCCGATAACATGATGTCAAGATCAGCAGATTTTTTGCTTGCACGGCCAAAAAACGGTGACGGCGCCATTAACGAAAAAACGCGCGACATCAATGACTTATTGAGTTAGAATTGATTCCATGCGCACTGTATAAAGAGGCGCACCGGTGTACTATCTGGGTCGCCATGCTTATAGAGGTTTTTGGAGTTGAAAATTCTTTCGCTTGATCAAATGCGCGTGAGTACGCGACTAGTTGTAGCGGGTGTTGCCGTTTTTCTTGGCTTGACGTTGATTTCGGGCTATGCCCTTGTCCAGCTGAAACGTGACGCGCTTGCCGCTCACAGCGAGAGAATAAAGGACTTGGTCGAATCGTCCAGAGGGATTATCGGAAGCTATCAGAAGCTGGAAGCCGACAAAAAACTCACCCGAGAAGAAGCGCAACTGCAAGCAAAAGAGGCATTGCGTACGCTTCGTTTTGGCTCTAATGACTATTATTTTCTCTACGATTTCGAGGGGCGAGCCGTCATGGTGGCGGGCAACCCGAAAATCGAGGGGCAAGTCA
>JBBQDI010000029.1:0-9803 GCA_038319505.1 Burkholderiales bacterium | reverse complement strand
TACCGACCCCGATTTGAATCTCGCGAATGCCATTGCCAAACAGAAAGCAGGCAAGCTGCTCGCCCAGGAGGACATCCTATTTTGAATGCCGTATTTAAATTATTGCTTGCAGCCCTGATGCTGGGAACGGGCGTTGCCCGTGCCGCAGATACATACGTGCTTAAATTTGCCACCCTTGCCCCACAAGGTTCGACCTGGATGAAAGCCTTCGACGCCTGGAGCAGGGAGCTGGCAACCAAAAGCCAGGGGCGGCTCATGATCAAGTTCTACCCCGGTGGCATCTCGGGTGACGAACCGGACATGCTGCGCAAAATCCGCTTCGGTCAGTTGCAAGGTGCGGCGCTTTCGGGTCACGGTATCGGGGAAATTTTTCCGCCCGCGCGCGTGCTTGAAACACCATTTCTGTTTCGTGATCACGCCGAGATTGACGCCGTGCGCGCCAAAATCCAGCCGGTGATCGACGCCGGATTTCGCAACAATCAGTACGAGCTTGTCGCCTGGATGGAAGTCGGCAATATCCATTTTTTTTCGACCAAGCCACTCGCAAGTCTGGATGAGCTCGCACGCCGACGCATCTGGCAATGGCAAGGCGACCGATTCATCGATGCATTTTTTAATGCGAACGGCTGGTCCCCCGTGGCGCTGCCGATCACCGAGGTGTATACCGGCCTTTCCACCGGACTGGTTGATACTGTGGTGAGTACGCCGCTTGCCAGCATCGCCATGCAGTGGGCGGGTAAAACCCCTTACATGAGCAGCCAACCCATGGCGACGGGGATCGGTGCGGTGGTCGTGTCGAGCAAGTTCTATCTTGCGCTGCCCGCTGATCTGCAAGCGTTGCTGAAAAGCACGGGTGTTCCGCTTTCGCAAAAACTGATTGCCGACACCCGGCGCGATGATCTGAAATCGCTCGCCGTGCTGGCGAAGCGCACCCAGCCGATGGTGGGCTTGGAAAAAATTGATCTCGCCGAGCAGACCGCACTTTCCCGAAAAGCCGTCAGCGTGCTGGAAGCCAAGGGGTATCTGCTCGCTGATCTCGACCGGCAGGTAGACGCCGCACTGGCCAGTTATCGCAGCGGAAAAAATTAAGGTGGGCGTGCTGCGCGCCTGTCGGTGGCTGGAACAAGCGCTGACCCGGATCGAACTCGGCGCTGCGCTATTCGCTTTCGCGGCCATGCTGGCGCTGTCGGCGGCCGACATCATCGGGCGCAATCTGTTCCATGCGACCTTGCCCGGTGGTGACCTGTTGTTGCGCCAACTGGTGCTGTGGGTGGCCTTGCCTGGTGCCGCGCTTGCAGTCGCCGCACAACGTCATTTACACCTCGATCCGGCCAACCTGGCGGCGCGCCCGCGCTGGCAAAAGTGGACTGCGATCCCCTTCAACCTGGCCGCCGCCCTCGTGTGCACGCTACTCACGCATGCTGCATGGGCATACTGGCTGGATGACTGGCAGTACCAGTCGGCTGATGCCATCTGGCTGGTTTGGCTGGGCTTGATCCTGCCGGTTGCATTCGGGCTGCTGGCCATCCATTTTGTGCTGCGTGCCGTGCTGTCGGTCCAGGTAAAAGCGACGTGACTACGCTGCTCCTTATTGTGCTGGCTTTGGTTGGCATGCCGCTCTTTATCGTGATGGGCGCAGCAGCGCTCACCGCAACCCATCAGGCTCAGCTTGACCCGGCATTGTTGATGGTCGAATTTGCACGGCTTGCAGCATCACCGAATCTGGTGGCCATTCCGCTCTTCGTGCTGGCTGGCGCGACGCTGGGACAAGGGGGCGCGCCGCAGCGACTGGTGCGATTTTTCAACGCACTGATGGGTTGGATGCCTGCGGGGATCGCCTGGGTCGCGACGGTCACGTGCATGGTTTTCACTGCATTTTCAGGCGCATCCGGGGTTACCATCCTGGCGCTGGGCGGCTTGCTGTATCCGATGCTGCAACACGAGCATTACCCGGAGAAATTTGCGCTTGGGCTGGTCACCTCTGGCGGGTCGATGGGGCTGTTGTTGCCGCCCAGTCTCGCGGTGCTGCTATACGGCGTGGTGGCGCAGGTGAATATCGGTGATCTGTTCGTGGCCGGCCTGTTGCCCACTTTGTTGCTGTTTGTAATGGTGGGCGGATATGCCCTGTTGCGCGGTGCACGGGGTGCGTCGCGCCACCCCTTTCAATGGCGTGAACTGGCCGCTGCCGCGCGTGCGGGCTGGGCCGATCTGCTGTTGCCAGTGGGCGTGATCGGAGGGCTGGCAGCCGGATGGCTGACCGTGGCCGAACTCGCCGCGTGCACTGCGATTTACGCACTCGTGCTCGAAACACTGATCCACCGAACCCTGCGCGTGAAAGCCCTGGTGTGGGTTGCCTACGAAGCTGCGACGCTGGTGGGGAGTCTCTTCATCATTCTTGGCTTAAGCATGGGCCTGACCAATCTGCTGATCGATGCGCAGGTACCCATGCACTTGCTCGACTGGGTCTCGACGCAAATCAAAAGTCCGCTTGAGTTCCTGATGTGGATGAATATCGCGCTGCTGGCGGTTGGATGCATGATGGATATTTTTTCCGCCATCGTCATTGTCACCCCTCTGCTGCTTCCGCTCGCTATCCATTTTGGCGTGAATCCGGTGCATTTGGGGATTGTCATTCTGGCCAATCTGGAAATCGGCTACCTCACGCCACCGGTGGGGATTAATCTTTTTCTGGCCAGTCAGCGCTTTAAACAGCCTGTGCTCACCGTGTTCCGCGCCACCTTCCCGTTTCTTGTGCTGATGATGGTCTGGCTGCTGTTGCTGACCTATCTTCCGGTGCTGAGTTTGTGGCACCAGAGCGGCTGACGCGCAACAATCAACTCCCCGCAAGGGCCTGGCGGCTGCCAAGCCAGCGCTCTACGTGGCGCACGGTGATGTCGGGATGGTGGGCGAGGCAGCGTTGCGCCAGATCGCGCGCGGCTTCGAGTAGCGCAACATCGCGTTCGAGATCGGCAAAGCGCAGCATCGGCAGGCCGCTCTGGCGATGTCCGATGAGTTCGCCAGGGCCCCGCAGCAGCAAATCCTGACGGGCGATTTCAAAGCCGTCGGTCGATTCGAAAATAACCTTGAGGCGTGCCCGCGCCAGTTCCGACAGCGGGGTTTGATAAAGCAGCACGCAGACCGATTCACGGCTGCCGCGTCCAACGCGCCCGCGCAACTGGTGCAACTGGGCCAGACCCATGCGCTCGGCGTGTTCGATGATCATCAACGAGGCATTGGGTACATCAACCCCGACTTCGATGACGGTGGTGGCGACCAGCAGGTCAATTTCATGCGCTTGAAAGGCCGCCATCACCGCCTGTTTCTCACCTGGCTTCAGCCGTCCGTGTACCAGGCCGATACGAAGATCTGGAAGTTGTTCCGCCAATGCGGCGTAGGTGTCTTGCGCGGTTTGCAGTTGAAGCTTTTCAGATTCCTCGATCAGCGGGCACACCCAGTAGGCCTGGCCACTGGCGAGGCAGGCGTCTCGCACCCGTGCCAGCACGTCGTCGCGACGCGCGGCGCTGACCAGCTTGGTGACGACGGGCGTGCGACCAGGCGGCAGGGTGTCGATCGTCGACACGTCGAGGTCGGCAAAAAAACTCATCGCCAGGGTACGCGGAATCGGGGTCGCACTCATCATCAACTGGTGGGGCTCAATGCCTTTTTGCATCAGCGCCAGCCGCTGGCCGACGCCAAAGCGGTGTTGCTCATCGACGACAGCAAGGCCCAGTCGCGCGAAACTGCCGGCCTCCTGAAACAGCGCGTGGGTGCCGAATGCCAGGTCAACTTCGCCTGCAGCAATGGCTTGCCAGGCGGCCGTGCTCTCGGACTTTTTCTGGCTGCCGGACACCCAGGCGCAACGGAGGCCAAGCGCGGACAAAGGCGGTTCCAGCTTGCGAAAATGCTGTTCGGCGAGAATTTCGGTTGGCGCCATCAATGCCGCCTGCAGACCATTTTCAATCGCCTGCAAACACGCCAGCGCGGCCACCACGGTTTTGCCGCTGCCGACGTCGCCCTGCAGCAGGCGGCGCATCGGATGGGGCTGCGCCAGGTCGGCGCTGATCTCGTTCCAGGCGTGCACTTGTGCTGCGGTCAATTCGAACGGCAGTGTCTGGGTGAATTTTTGCGTCAGCTGGTGCCGTGCGGGCAGGGGCGTGGTGCGGTGGCTTTTCCGTTGCTGGCGTGCCGTGGCCAATGACAACTGCTGCGCCAGCAATTCGTCGAAAGCCAGGCGCTGCCAGGCAGGGTGACGGTGCGACTCGAGTTCTGCCAGGGCGCAATCGAGCGGGGGTTGATGCAGTAAGCGGATACTGGCTTCCAGTTCCGGTAGCTTGAGTTCGGCCAGCCAGCCGCTTGGCAAGGTGTCGGTGATCGGCGCCGCCAGTGCGCGCTCGACCAGTTTGCGCAGCGTGGCTTGCCCTAAACCCGCGGTGGTCGGATACACCGGCGTGAGTTGGGCCGGCAGAGGCGTGGTGTTGTCTGCCTTGATGAAGCGTGGGTGCACCATTTCCAGCCCCAAAAATCCGCCACGCACGTCTCCGATGCAACGGAAACTTTCGCCGGGCTGAAACAATTTGAGATGGCTGGGATAAAAATTCAGGAAGCGCAGGCCGAGCACGCCGCTGGCGTCTTCCATTGTCACCGTCAGCATGCGGCGGGGTCGGTAGGCCACACGGGCTTCGCGTACCACCGCTTGTACCTGCGCCGTTTGTCCGGGCAGCAGATCGCGGATCGGCGTGATGCGGGTTTCGTCTTCCCAGCGCAAGGGCAGATGCAATACCAGGTCGGCGTCGCGGGTGAGGCCAAGCTTGGCGAGTTTGACAACGAGTGCCGGACTGACGGGAAAGGAAAACGGCGATGCCGCTTTCAATTTATCCGGACGTGTCGGCACGCCCTCGACAGCTTTCAATTGACTAGCTTATCCGAGCACCATCACGGCATCGGCCTCAACCAGCGCGCCACGCGGCAGCGCCGACACGCCGACGGCGGCCCGCGCCGGGTAGGGCTGGCTAAAATAGCCGGCCATGATTTCACTGACTTTGGGAAAGTGGCCGAGGTCGGTCAGAAACACGTTCAGCTTGACCACATCGGAAAGCGCCCCCCCCGCGGCGGTTGCCACGGCTGCCAGATTCTTGAAAACCTGATGAATTTGCGCGTCGATGCCGTCAACCAGTTGCATGGAGGCAGGCTCGAGTCCGATCTGCCCGGACATGTATACGGTGTGGTCGACCCGCACAGCCTGCGAATAGGTTCCGATTGCAGCGGGCGCGTCGGCGGTCTGAATGATGGTTTTGTTCATGTTGTGTGATCCCGGAAAGTAGAAATTGGGGGCTATTGCGGTTGCGCGGCGCGGCCGTCTTTTTTGCCCTTGATGCGAAAAATCCGCACCACCTCGGGCAGGCCGCGCAGGCCGCGCATCACGCGTGCCAGATGCATGCGATTTTCCACCTGCACGGTGAAAAACAGGATGGTGTAGGGACTGCCGTCTTCTTCTTCCATCGCGACGTTGCCGATGTTGGAGCCGTGTTCGGCAATGGCGGCCGCCACGCGGGCCAACACGCCGCGCTGGTTGCCGACGACCACCTTGATCGAGACGTCGAACATGTGTCCCGGCTCGGCTTCCCATTCGACGTCCAGCCATTTGTCGGGGTCGGTGCGAAACGCCCGGATCGACGGACAGTCGTGGGTGTGAATGATGAGGCCGCGATCCTTGTGGATGAAGCCGAGAATGGGGTCGCCGGGAATGGGGTGGCAGCATTGCGCCAGTTCGACCGCGATGCCCTCGGTGCCGCGGATGCTGATGGCGTGCGGGTGGGCCGGCTCGCCCGATTTTTCGCCCTGCACATGCAGGAGCTGGTGCGCCACCACCAGCGGCAATTTGCGGCCGAGGCCGATCCCGGCGAACAATTCCTCTCGGGTTTGTACGCCGTACTCCTTGACCACGCGCTCCCATACTGATGCGTCTGGCTCGACTGCGTCTGGGTTGAGCGCGGCAATGGCGTTTTTGAGCAGACGTTCACCCAGCGCCGCCGCTTCATCCACACGCGCGTTGCGCAGGTAGTTGCGCAGGTGTGAGCGCGCCTTGCCGGTCACGACGAAATTCAGCCAGGCGGCGTTGGGGCTGGCATTGGATGCGGTAATGATCTCGACGTGGTCGCCGTTTCGAAGCTGGGTACGCAATGGCATCAGTTCGTAATTGATCTTGACGGCAACGCATCGATGGCCCACATCGGTGTGCACTGCGAACGCAAAATCGACCGCTGTGGCGCCGCGCGGCAACGCCATGATCTTGCCTTTCGGCGTGAACACATAGACTTCATCGGGGAACAGGTCGATCTTGATGTGCTCAAGAAACTCGGTCGAATCACCGTGGTCGGCCTGAATGTCGAGCAATGACTGCAGCCAGCGGTGAGTACGCGTTTGCACATCGTTCAGCGCCGCGTCGGATGACTTGTACATCCAGTGCGATGCGACGCCGGATTCGGCCAGACGATTCATGTCGGTGGTGCGGATCTGCACCTCGATCGGGGTGCCGTTGGGGCCAAACAGGATCGAGTGCAGCGACTGATAGCCGTTGGCCTTGGGGATGGCGATGTAATCCTTGAACTTGCCGGGAATCGGCTTGTATAGGGCATGCAGTGCGCCCAGCGCCATATAGCAGGACGGCTGGTCGCGCACCACCACGCGGAAACCGTAGATGTCGAACACTTCGGAAAAGGCCAGATTCTTCTCCTGCATCTTGCGGTAGATGCTGAAGAGATGTTTTTCACGCCCGGTAATGGAGGCTTCGATCTTGGCCTGCTCAAGCTTTTCCATCATGACGACCTTGACCTTGTCGACCAGTTCGCGGCGATTGCCGCGGGCCGCTTTGACCGCTTTCGCCAGCACCCGGTAGCGGTTGGGATGACTGTAGCGAAAGCCGAGGTCTTCCAGTTCCTGATACACCGAATGCAGTCCCAGCCGGTTGGCGATGGGGGCATAAATCTCCAGGGTTTCGGCGGCGATGCGACGGCGCTTGTCGACCGGCATGGCGTCCATGGTGTGCATGTTGTGCAGACGGTCGGCCAGCTTGACCAGGATGACCCGTACGTCCTGCGCCATCGCCAGCAGCATCTTGCGGAAGTTCTCCGCCTGCGCATGTTGCTCGGATGCAAATGAAAGCTTGTCGAGTTTGGAGACCCCCTCGACCAGAAGGGCGACCGCCTTGCCGAAGCGTGCTTCGATCTCGACAACGGTGGCAGGGGTGTCTTCCACCACGTCGTGCAGCAGCGCGGCGGACAGGGTCTGGGCGTCAAGATGCCAGCCGGCGAGGATGCCGGCGACAGCGAGCGGATGGGAAATGTAAGGTTCGCCGCTTTTGCGGAACTGACCTTCGTGGGCGCTACGGCTAAATTCGTAGGCTTCTTCGATGATGCTGATTTCGTCCGGCGGCAGGTAGTCCAGTGCCGGGCGCAGCGAATCAAATGCGTGCGTCACCGCCGGCGCGCGGCTCGCGCGCGCCGGTTGAGGGACAGGCGTGTGCTCAGGCACGACCCCGGTTGAGGATTTCGGGGCCAACCTTGCCGGCGGCAATTTCGCGCAGCGCGGTGACGACGGGTTTGTCCTTTGATTCGACCATGGGCTGTGATCCTTGTGCCAGCTGGCGTGCACGGTAGGTCACAGCGAGCGTCAGTTCGAAACGGTTGGGGAACATGTGGATACAGTCATCAACGGTAATGCGGGCCATAGGGGTACTCCTGCTTCAGGCGGTGCGGTTTAGATGCGTCGGAATTCGTCGAACAGCACAGCGTGCCGATCCAACTGGCGTGCAGCTTCAAGGCGAACACTGCGGGTGATGGCGACCAGATCCTGTAAGGCATGGTCGAAATCATCGTTGACCATTATATAGTCGAACGCATCGGCGTGAGCGACGTCGTGCGCTGCGGCGGCAAGCCGGCGCTCGATCACCTGCTCGCTGTCCTGTTCGCGTCCTTTGAGGCGGATGCGCAATGCATTGAATGACGGTGGCAGAATGAAAATCGACGCAGAATCCGGAAAATGCACTTTGACCTGCGCCGCGCCCTGCCAGTCGATTTCCAGCAGAATGTCGTGGCCCATGTTGAGATCGTGGGAAATACTGTCTTTCGAGGTGCCATAAAAATTGCCGTACACCTCGGCGTGTTCAAGAAACTCGCCTTCAGCCAGCATCACCTCGAAGCGTGGGCGGTCCACGAAATGGTAGTCGTGGCCGTCGGTTTCACCGGGGCGTGGCGCTCGCGTAGTGTAAGACACCGACAGGCGAATGGCGGAATCGGATTTGAGTAGCGCCTTGACCAGACTGGTCTTGCCGGCGCCGGACGGGGCGCTGACGATATACAGCACGCCTTTGCTGGGGTTGGTGGTCATCATGGTTGTTTCAGGCTCCTGTTATTCGATATTCTGTACCTGCTCGCGCATTTGCTCGATCAGGACTTTGAGTTCGAGCGATACGCGCGAGGTTTCCAGCGCCACTGATTTGGAACCCAGCGTATTGGCTTCGCGATGCAGTTCCTGCATCAGGAAATCGAGCCGCTTGCCTACGGCGCCTGCCTGATTGAGGACGCGGCGCACCTCGGAAAAATGGGTGGCGAGGCGAGAGAGTTCTTCGTCGATATCCGCTTTTTGGGCGGCCAGCGAGACTTCCTGCGCCAGCCGTTCATGGCCGGCCTCACCCAGTGCTTCGCGCAGGCGTTCCGCCAGTTTGTCGCGTTGGGCGGCGATCAAAGTGGGTAATAGCGGCAGCAGGCCCGCCACCTGGGCCTCGGCTGAGGTGAGGCGGTCGAGAATGTGCTGTTTGAGCTTGGCGCCCTCGCGCTTGCGACTCTCCACCAGCTCGTCCAGCGTCGTGCGCACACCGGCCAGCGCCGCATTGCTCAAGGTTTCCTGCGACAGCGCCGCGGTTTGCACCGCGCCGGGCCAGCGCAGAATATCGCTCACGCTCAGAAGCGCGCTGTTGGGCAGGCGTTGCAGCACGTCAGTCTGCCACTGTATAAGGCGCTCAAGAATGGCCGGGTTCAAGCCGTTATCCTGCGTGGCAGTCGGCAGCGCGGTCAGGCTGATGCGGCATTCGACCTTGCCGCGAGCAAGGTGTTGCTGAATCAGTTCGCGGAGTTGGGGTTCCAGGGCGCGGAATTCGTCGGCCAGGCGGAAATGCAGTTCGAGATAACGCTGATTGACGCTACGCAGATCGATGTTGACACTGGCATGGTCAAGGTTGAGGCTATGGGCGGCGAACCCGGTCATGCTGGTGGTCATAAATGGTGTGCGAGCAGGCAGTTAAGGTTATGGTGGGTGCGGGCCATCGTCAGGGTTTTCCCGGTGTTTCCAGCTAAACAGACAAAGATAATAGACGTTCAACTATGGCGACTCAACCCAATCAGGCACTTCCCAACGGATACCGGCTGAACGAATACACCATTGTGCGCAAGATCGGCGGCGGTGGCTTCAGCATCGTGTATCTGGCGCGCGACGACAACAACCTGTCGGTGGCCATCAAGGAATACCTGCCGGGCGCGCTGGTGCTGCGTACCGAAGGTTCGGTCATCGTGCAGGCCAATTCGACCGAAAACAACAATATATTCCGCCACGGGCTGAAGTGCTTCTTCGAGGAAGGCCGCGCGCTGGCACGCATCGATCATCCCAACGTCATCCGGGTGACCAACTTTTTCCGCGCCAACGATACCGTGTACATGGTGATGCGCTTCGAGCGTGGCAAAACGCTGCAACAACACATCCAGGCGAATCGCGGCACCATTAGGGAAAGTTTCATCCGGCGGGTGTTTGCC
>JBBQDI010000028.1:0-9858 GCA_038319505.1 Burkholderiales bacterium | reverse complement strand
CGAAGAAGGATCTCGCCAAGATCGCCAGCGATTATGGCCATGTCTATGTGGCGACCACGGCCTACGGCGCCAAGGACGTGCAGACCTTGCGCGTGTTCCACGAGGCCGAGTCGCATGCCGGACCCTCACTCATCGTCGCCTACAGTCCCTGCATCGCCCACGGCTACGACATGCTCTACAACCAGCGCCAGCAGGAGATGGCAGTGAAGAGTGGGCACTGGCCGTTGTTCCGTTATGACCCGCGACTGAAGGAATCCGGCAGCCACCCCTTCAAGCTCGACTCCGCTGCACCCAGCCAGCCGATCAAGGCCTTTATGGAATCGGAAACTCGCTTTGCCATGCTCGCACGCAGTCATCCTGAGGCCGCGCAACGCTTCGCCGAAGAAGCGCAGAAGGAAGCCGATCAACGCTACAAGGTGTATCAGGACATGGCCCAAAGCCCTGCCGACAAATCCGAACCGGGAGCATGACATGATCGACCTTTCCACCGACTATCTCGGCATCAAGCTCAAAAATCCGTTGGTGCCCTCCGCCTCGCCGCTGTCGAAGAACCTGGATACGGCGCTGCGCCTGGAAGATGCCGGCGCGGCTGCACTGGTGATGAATTCGCTGTTTGAAGAGGAACTGCAGGCGGAAGATGCGATGGTGGCGCGCTTCCTGGTGCAGGCCGATATGGGGCACAGCGAGACGGATGGATTTCTGCCCGATCACGGGGAATTCCAGGGAGGTCTTGAACGCTATCTGACCCACCTGGATCAGCTCAAGCAACGGCTGGATATCCCGGTGGTGGCCAGCCTCAACGGCGTGTCGTCCTCCGGCTGGGTGGAACTGGGTAGTGCGCTGGAACAGGCCGGCGCCGATGCGCTCGAACTCAACGTCTATCATGTCGCCGCCGACATGCTCATCCCGGGCGAGGCAGTGGAGGCACGCTACATCGAGCTCCTCACCGACCTGCGCAAGGTCGTGAACCTGCCCATCGTCATGAAGCTGTCGCCCTACTTCTCGTCGCTGCCGCATTTCGTGCAGCAGCTGGAAAACGCCGGCGCGCAAGGCATCGCGCTGTTCAACCGCTTTTATCAGCCGGACATCGATCTGGAAGGGCTGAACATGGCCGACCAGTTGCACCTGTCGAATCGCGACGAAGCGCTGCTGCGCATCCGCTGGATCGCCATCCTGCACGGCCGCACCCGCCTCACTCTGGCCGCCACCGGTGGCATCCACAGTCAGGACGAAGCGTTGAAACTGCTGCTGGCCGGTGCCGATGTGGTGCATCTCGCTTCCTGCCTGCTGCGGCATGGACCGGACAAGCTGACGGAAATCCTGGCTTCGATGCAACACTGGATGGAAGAGAAGGAATACGTATCGGTCGCCCAGATGAAAGGCAGCATGAGCCAGAAAAACCTGCCCGATCCGTCGATCGTGGCACGCGCCAGTTACCTGCGCGTGCTGGACAGTTTTTCACCGCGCCCTGGGGTCTGGTCTTGATCGAGGGTGCAGACGGATAGCACTCAACCCATTTTGCACATCCCTACCGGGTGGTTGCGGGCACGTGCTGACGCACGCCCCTGATTTTCCGCAAGCCTCTATACAATAGACGGCTTTTTCCTGACACTTTTGTTGTTGCTGCCTCCGACAACAGCTTCGGTGTTGGGTGCCAATTTGAGGATTTCCCCCTATGGTTGAACATGCCCTCGTCAGCCTGAGTGCCGTTGTCATACTGGGCATTGCCGCTCAGTGGATGGGCTGGCGGTTGCGCATTCCGTCGATTCTTTTGCTCCTGGTGTTTGGCATATTGGCGGGGCCTGTTTTTGGCTGGATCAATCCCGGCGAATTGCTTGGACCCTTGCTTTACCCGGTGGTATCGCTCGCCGTGGCGGTGATTCTGTTCGAAGGCGGCTTGAGTCTGTCGGTGAAGGAGTTTCGCGCCATAGGCGGGGTGATTGCGTGGCTGGTTTCCGTAGGTGCGGCCATTACATGGCTCATCGGTGCCATGGCCGCGCACTGGATACTCGGACTGGACTGGCCGTTGGCGATTTTGCTGGGCGCAGTGTTGGTGGTCACGGGCCCCACGGTGATTGGACCGATGTTGCGATTTATCCGTCCCACCGGGCAGACCGGAGCCATCCTGAAATGGGAAGGCATCGTCATTGATCCGATCGGCGCCATGCTCGCGGTGCTGGTCTTTCAGGCGATCATCACCTCGGGTGGCGGCCACGGTATGGTGGTCGCAACCACCGTGCTTAAAACCATTGCCATCGGTGCCTCGTCAGGCTTGTTCTGGGCCTTGATCATGTGGCTCTGCTTGAAACGGGATCTGATCCCCGATTACCTGCAAAGCCCAGTGGCAGTCATGTTCGTTGTGGCGGCCTTTACCGGTGCCAATATGCTGCAATCCGAGTCCGGCCTGCTGGCGGTGACCATCATGGGATTTGCCATGGCCAATCAAAAAGCGGTTTCGGTTCAGCATATCGTCGAATTCAAGGAAAACCTGCGGGTACTTCTGATCGCCGCCGTATTCATCCTGTTGGCCGCACACCTCAGACTGGAAGATCTCGAACAGATCGGGTGGTCCAGTCTCTTCTTTTTTCTGGTTCTGGTATTGGTTGCGCGCCCTGCCGCCGTATTTGCTTCCACGCTGGGAAGCAAGCTCAGCTTCAAGGAGAAATTGTTTTTATGCTGGATGGCGCCACGCGGCATTGTCGCCGCAGCGGTGGCGTCGATCTTTGCGCTGCGACTGGAAGAGGTGGGACTGGCCGGTTCCGAAGTGCTGGTGCCGCAGACCTTCCTCGTCATTATTGGAACCGTGGCCTTGTATGGGCTCACCGCGCCCTGGATGGCGCGACGGCTCGACCTGGCCAAGGCCGAGCCGCAAGGCGTGCTTTTTCTGGGCGGACGGTTCTGGGTTCGCAATGTGGCCAAAACCCTCCTCGACGAAGGCTATCCGGTCATGCTGGTGGACAACAGCCGGCATAATGTGTCGGCCGCGCGAATGGCGGGCATTCCCGCCTTCTATGCCAGCATATTTGCAGACAATGTACTGAACCGGGTCGAAATCAGCGGGATTGGAAAGCTCATGGCGATGACCAGCAACGATGACGTCAACTCGTTGGCTGCGCTGCATTTTGCGCCTGTGTTTGGCCGCGCTCAGGTCTACCAGTTGATACCGGAGGATGAAAAGCTGCTGGAGGCGCACTCACGCCACCTCAGAGGCCGTTTCCTGTTTGGCAAGGGCATGACTTACATGGCCCTGTTACAGCGGTTTACAGACGAGGCGGTCATCAAGAAAACGCGGCTGAGCGAAGAATTTGGAATTGAAGAATTGAAGGCCCAGTATGGAGGAGAGGTGCTACCGCTGTTTTTGATCACCGAAGAGGGCAGTCTTCAAGTCTTTACTACCGAAGGAAAAATCAAGCCGCATGCAGGCCAGACATTGATCAGCCTGGTATCGCCCCAGGCGGAAGTCATTGAAAGTGCGGCCAAGCCTGAAACCGAAAAGACCCAAGCCAAACATGAGACGTAACGTGCAGGAAGCCGGAGCGCCTGCACAATAAAGTTGCATCGAACATCTGGGCAACAGGGAACTCACGCTGGCTTCGTGTTCGACTGCTGCGTCAAATTTCGGTCGAGTTTGTCTTCAACTTCGCCCACATAGGCTGACAGGCTGCGGTTGGATTCTTCTATGGAATTCCGCAGTGCCTGCTCCATGCCTTCGACACGCACGCCCAGATCGGTCCGGGATGTGTCTATCGATTCCTTCAATTGCGCAAACTCATGATCGAGTTGGCTTCGAAGGTCATTGAGCCGCGAGGCCTCGGCCTTTTCGGCCAGTTGCTGTTTGGCTTGAAGTTCCCGTGCGTAGTGACGGGCATCCATCAGCATGGTGGTGCGAAGGATGAGGACGTAAACAGTAAAGAGCGCCAGGAAAACCAGAATGATTCCCAGCAGCACAAGACCCAAAGGCGCATCGAGACTGAAGGCTACGAAGGACAGGTGGGTAGAGGCATTCAGCACGCTCCAGTTGGCGAGAGCGAATATCCCCAACAGGATCAAGCCTGCAAAAATGAGCGGTCCAAAAATTTTCACTTTGCTTCTCCAATCACAGGTTATGGCAACTTTTCAATTTGTAAATGTAGAACAAAGCAAGGTCGTGATTTCGGGTGCATTGTTCACTCGTCACATGCTACATCTTCCGGAGACTGAGAGTTCACTCCGCCGCGCCGCAGCGTCAGTTGCCCTGCTGATGCGTGTTTGGATCAGGTGGCTTGGCGGGTGTGCTCGAGTAAAAGCGAAAACCATTACGTCCCGCCAGTTTGGCGGCATACATGGCTTCGTCGGCGTGTGCAACCAAGGTCTCTGCATCGGTGCCGTCATCCGGCAGGATACTGATGCCGATGCTGACACCCAGTTTGATCACGTGCTGCCCCGCGTTGATCGGCGTTTCGAATTGTAAGATCAATTTTTGCGCAATCTGGGTCACCGGTTCGCGGGTGCCCAACGCCTCGACAAGAATGATGAACTCGTCGCCGCCAAGGCGGGCCAGAGTATCCACCGCGCGCACGCAGTGTTGCAGCCGTGCGGCAGCGGCCTGCAGAACACGGTCGCCGGTAGCGTGACCGTGGATGTCGTTCACTTCCTTGAAGTGGTCGAGGTCGACAAACATCACGGCGAGTTGGGTGCCGGCCCGTTCGACCCTCGAGATGGCCTGATGCAATACATCGAAGAACATCCGCCGATTGGGCAAGCTGGTCAGGGTGTCGTGTCGGGCCAGATGGTCGAGGCTGCGCCGGTGTTCATCGAGCACGACCATCTGGTCGCGAATCTGGGTATGCATGTGTGCCACACCGCGTGCCAGGTCGCCAAGCTCGTCGTTGCGATTGAGCGGCAATTCACTCAGGTCGTGCCCGGTTGAGACGCGCTCCACTGCCTGCAGGATCAGTTGTAACGGGTAGGTCAACGCACGTGACATCCATAGCGCAAGCACGAGGGCAATGCCACTGAAAATGAGGACGATATTCAGGGTCGCACTGGCCAGGGCGCGGGTCGGACGCGTGATCTCTTTTTGCGGCATCGACAGGCCAATGATCACAAACCGGTCGATCGATACATAGTCGCCCAGGGGTTGCCGCAAGAAAACTGCAGCGGTCGGCTCGGTGGGGTATCCACGAAGGGCGGGCGGGTCGTTTACTGTGATCACGCGATACTCGGCCTGGCCATCGACAATGTTGGCCACCGCCGGAAACACGTCCTGCGCCAGGATGCGCTGGCCGCGCTGGAAGCCGAAAGTCTGTTCCGGATCAGGGTGAATCAGGAAATCGCCATGGGCATTGGTGAGGTAGAGCTGCAGGGAGGGTGGCAAGTCGGCTTTCAGCAAATCAAACAGGCCGTTGAGATCGATATTAATGATGACCAGACCATACAGCCGTCCATCCGAAGTAAATACTTGCTGGGCAACCAGCATGGTGGGCTGGTCCTGGCCGGTATGCGCGCCCAGCTCCTGGTTGATGAAAATCGGCGAGAGATACGTTTCGCCAGGCTTCAGCTTCAGGGCTCTGAATACGTAGGAGAAGTGCCCCTTTTCCTGGAGCGCAGCGCCGTCGACTCGCGTCAGGGTTGCGCCGTCGCGATCCACTCGCACCACTTCCAGCCCATGGTGATCTGCACGGATCAGACGAAGCTGGAAGTATTCGTGATGGTTCGCCAGCATAGATTCAAAGGATTTGGCCAGCCGATCGTGGGCAGCGGTAGCGGGCGCCTGGGCGGACGCGGCAGGCAAGTCGGCCACCGCCTGGGTGGCCGGGAGCTCTGTCAGCAAGGCGACATCTTTGACCGCCTCACGAATGCTTAATGAAAAGCTGCGTCCGATCACGCGTGTCGAGGTCAGCATCTCGCGCTCTGTGGCTTCGCCCAGCAGCGTTTGACTCGAAGTGTAGGCGTAATAGCCGGTCAGTCCCGATGCAAGCATTCCAAGCGCTGCCATCAGCGCCGTGATGCGGGTGCGAATACTGAGTTTCACGGCGTAAGACTGGCTTCGCGCTCGCCCGAAAGGATGCGCTGCCATAGTTGGGTTCGCCACCCGTCATTTTCCACCGGCTCAAGCCATATCAGGCGATCGTGGCTGCGTGCCGTGTCGGACGGTTCGAGGGTGTTGGCCAGCCCCTGGCGCTGGGTCAAGGCACGGCTGACAGCGGGTTCCAGGGTGTAATTGATCCACGCTTCTGCCAGGGTCTTGTCACGCGCACCCCGGCTGATGGCCCAGCAATCGAGCCAGGCCAGTGCGCCTTCGCGCGGCACCACATAGCCGATGTCGGCGCCGGAATCGCGCAACTGTTTGACCTGCTGGCTCCCGTAGTTGGCAAACAGCAGGGCGGCGGACTGTTCGCGAAACAACTGGGTTGCTTCCTCCGGAAGGTTGTAGAAACCCAGTGCATTGCGGCGCAGCGCCAGCAACTGGTTCAACACCTGTTTGACTTCGGCGGGCGGAATGCGGAAAGGGTTGAGGCCGAGCGACAGGGCTGCCAGTGAAAAGTTATGTGCGCCGCCGTCAAACAGCAACACCTTGCCGGCGTAACGCGGATCCCACAGAACGGCCAATGAAGTGGGAGCGGTTTTGAATTGCCGGCGATCGTAGATCAGGCCCATTTCGGAGTAGGTGTAGGGAATGGCATACACCTTGCCGTCGCGGGTAATGCCGGGAATTTCGCTCAGGCGGCTGAATCGCGGATGTTGATTGTGTGTGTTGGGAATGCTGCGGATGTCGATCGGCAGGACGAGGCCGGCATCGATGTAATGCACCATCTCGGCTGTGTTGGCGGCGAACACGTCGAAGTCGGCGCCTTGTCTGGACGCCATCCGGGCGCGCAGAATCTCATCGTTGCCGACCTCGGTAACGATCACCCGGACGTCATGACGTAGTTCAAAAGTTTTGACCAGGTCGGCGTCGGCATAGCCGGGCCAGGTCAGAATACGCAGCATTTCCATCGCCCATGCCCGATGCGAGGCACCTGACAGCACGACCAACAGTATCCACAGGTAAAGGGTATGACGATGGATGCGCAGCGGTATAGGACCTTTCTAGTCGTGGCCGCCTTCGGGGTTGAACAGGCAGGATTTCCCAAGCGGGGTAGCGTGAGCCAGAAATTTGGAGTCAGGCATCATTTTAACCCACCTGGCGTGACCCGGTTTTCCACTGCAAATACCGCGGCTTCCACCCGCGACGTCATGTTCAGTTTGGCCAGGATGTGGCGCACATGCAGCTTGACGGTGTCGTGGCTGATGTCGAGGGTGCGGGCAATGGCCTTGTTGCTTTCACCACGCGACAGGTGGGTAAGTATTTCACGTTCGCGTGGCGTCAGCGCGTCGAGCAGGGAGCCGGCGTCCTGGCCCTTCTGATCATAGAGCTTGACCAGTTTGGCCGTCATCGCAGGGGCGACGACGGTTTCACCGCGCTGGGCCCGCAGGATGGCGTCAACGACTTCGTCGGGTTCCATGCTTTTGAGCAGGTAGCCGTTGGCGCCGGCACGCAGCGCACGGGCGAGGTCGTCTTCTGCTTCGGAAAGCGTGAGGATGAGCACGGGCAGATTGAAGCCAGCGGTGCGCAGTTGTTGCATCAGGGTGATGCCGTCGGTGCCCGGCATGTTGAGGTCGAGGATGAGCACATCGGGCCGATGCGCTTTCAGCAGTATGGCGACATCATCGGGTGTACCGGTGAAGGCGCTGACTTCGATGCTGCCGCTTTGTTCGAGCAGTTCGGCCAGGCCTTTGCGGAACAGGGTGTGGTCGTCGACGAGGATGATGCGGGTAAGACTCATGTGGCGTACTCGGGTGGGTGCGGGAACAAGCGACGCTATCCCGTTGTGGACCGGTGTCCGTTTTGGGGAAAGACGAGGCGGATCACGGTGCCGCCGGCGGGGCGGCTTTCAACAACCAGCTTTCCATTCAGCTTGGCCGCGCGCTCACGCATGATGGTGAGTCCGAAGCTCTTGCCCATGGTGGAGGATTCGTCGTTCTTCCGCTGAACGCCGACGCCGTCGTCTGCCACGTTGACGATGTACTGGCCATCCTCGAGGTCGAAGGTGATGACGACATGGCGCGCGCGCGCATGCTTGGCGATGTTGTACAGCGATTCCTGGATGATGTGGAAGACCTGGATTTCCTCGTCGGGCGACAGTGACACATCCTGCACCAGATTGAGAAAGTCGACGTCGGCATTGGCCTTCTTGCGAAAGCCCTTGGCCAACTCCTGAATCGCCGGCACCAGCCCGCGCGGATTGATGCGGTCGCGATACTGGGTGATCAGGTCGCGCAGATCGGCGTAGGCGAGATCGACGGCTTCCTCGACGTCGACCAGATAGCGATTGGCCTTGGGGTAGTCCTCATGGTGCATGGCGTCTGACAGCACGGTCAGGCGCATCTTGGCGTAGGCCAGCGTCTGTGCCAGTGAATCGTGAATCTGGTTGGCCAGCATCTGGCGCTCGTTCATCAGTGAAATACGCATGTTCTCACGGGTGAGGCGGGCGTTTTCCAGTGCGATGCCAAGGTGTTCGCCAATCGATCGAAACAGCATGCGCACATCTTCAGGGACACTGTGACCTTCATCGAGAAACAGGTTGTAAACACCCATGACCTGATTTTTGTGCATCAGGGGGACGGCGACGACGGTGTTGCAAGTGCCGCTGAAATACGTGTCGTTTGCCTGTTTTTTGCAAAAAGCGACGTTGTTCCAGCTGCTGGTTGTCACTTCACGCGCAGCCTTGCCGCACACCCCGCAATCGACACTGACCAGGTTTTCATGCTCGACCAGTCCGGCTGGCAGGCCTACTGAACCGATCAATCGCAGGTGGGTGCGGTCGTCGGTAATGACGCGTACTGCGCCTGCCTGCGCCCCGGCCAGCCGGATCATGGTCGACAGAAATCGCCCCAGCAGCTGTTCGACGTTGGCGTCGGAGGACAGGCTGGTGGTGATTTCAGACAGCACCCGCAACGCCGGGATACTGACGTTGGCGGCGTCAGTAGGCGTGTGCTGGATCAGAGGATGGATGATGTCATTCATGGCCGGTAATAAAACGATTGCGTTTCAGCATATCCGATTTGCGCACCCAGGCGACTATTCCGCAGGCGTGATGCTGCTCGGCGTAGCCGGGACCGGGCGCGGGGTCGCGGGGACCGCGGGTGTAACTGGGACCGGCACCACCACGCTGGGTTCAAGATATTCGGGAAAGCCATCCCGGATTGATGGTTCCTTGGCGGCTGGGTCGGCCTGACTGGTTGGGCCGTCGGGTTTTTCAGTCGCTGGCGCGCGCTTGGCAGGTGGCGCAACGACGACCGGCGCGGGTTCCTCGACGACAACATCGGGTGCGGGTGTGGCTGCGGTCGCGGCCTTGGGCAGTTCGGGCGGCTTCGGATACAGATGTGGCTGCAACTGTGGCAGCAGGGATTTGAGAATTTGCGCGGTAAGCGCGCTGGTATAGCCGAACTGGCCGGCCTCCAAGCCCTGTACCAGTGCCGTGAGCGTGCCGAAGTATTGGTCGCCCAGATAGAACACAAAGGTGGCGGTGCGGTTGACCACGCGCGACTCGATCAGCTGACCGTTCTTGCCGTAGTGTTCGAAGCGGTGGTCGCCGGTGCCGGTTTTGCCGCCGATGGTGACGGGTTGGCCTGCGGCATCCTTGAGCACGCCGGCGAGGCGCCCGGCGGTGCCGCCTTCCACCACCCGAACCAGCGCGCGGCGCACGGTCTGTGCGACTTCGACAGGCAGCAGGCGTTCGCCCTTGGATGGCTTGAGCGACAAATGGGTTTCAAAAGGGGTGTTGACTGCAAAGTTCAGTCCGGTGAGGCTCTCCATTGGCATGCGCATGCCGT
>JBBQDI010000027.1:0-10190 GCA_038319505.1 Burkholderiales bacterium | reverse complement strand
CCATGCTCGAACCCGTTGCAGGGCACGTTCGGGGAAAGGGAGGGCTTCACACGCTGGTTTATGTTGAAGACAATCCCGCCAACCTGATGCTGGTCGAGCAAATCATCGAGGAGCACCCTCAGCTACACATGCTCAGTGCGCGCGATGGCCACCAAGGCATCGCGCTGGCGCGCGCCCATCTGCCGGATGTGATCCTGATGGACATCAACCTGCCGGGCATGAGTGGAATCGAAGCGCTCAAAGTGCTGCACGACGACCCGACAACGGCTCATATCCCGGTCATTGCCCTCAGTGCCAACGCCATGCCACGCGACATCGAGAAGGGCCTGGCGGCGGGGTTTTTCAACTATCTCACCAAGCCGATCAAGTTCAACACGTTTACGGAAGCGCTGAACAAGGCACTGGCAGGTGCGGATGCAAGCCTGGACGGTCCGGCGCAGCCAGGCCCCGGCGATGATTGATAACGACTCCCTGCTTGGCGCCCGCATCCTGATCGTCGACGATCTGGAAACCAATGTGCTGTTGCTGGAACACATGCTGCATGATTCCGGCTACTGCTGTGTGACAACGACGATGGATCCGCATGCCGTGTGTGCACTGCATCGCGACAACCGCTACGACCTGATTCTGCTCGACCTGCAGATGCCCGGGATGGATGGCTTCCAGGTGATGGAAGGCCTGAAGGAAATCGAAACCGACGGCTATATTCCCGTGCTCGCGATCACCGCCCAGACAGGGCTCAAATTGCGGGCGCTGGAAGCAGGCGCAAAGGATTTCATCGCCAAACCGTTTGAGCTCGTGGAAACCCGGACGCGCATCCGCAACATGCTGGAGGTGCGCTTGCTGTACAAGCAGCTCGAGCAATACAGCCACGCACTCGAATCGATGGCGATGCACGACGCATTGACCGGGCTGCCGAATCGACGGCTTTTAACGGACAGGCTGTCGTTGGCCATCGCCCATGCGCAAAGGAACAAGAGTGCCATGGCCGTGATGTATCTGGATCTGGACGGGTTCAAAGAGGTCAACGACAGCCTGGGCCACGATGGCGGAGACATGTTGCTGAAAATGGTCGCCGATCGTCTGGTGGCCGCAGTGCGTCATGAGGACACGGTAGCCCGCATGGGCGGCGACGAATTCGTGATCGGCTTGTGGGAAATAAATGATGCCGAAGGGGCCGCCAAACTGGTGTCAAAAGTGATGCAGGCCGTTTCGCAACCCTATCGCATTGAAGGCCGTGACGTGAGCATGACCGCCAGCATCGGCGTGGGGATGTATCCCCTGCACGGAGAAGACGTGGAAACGCTGATGAAGACTGTGGATCTGGCCATGTATGAGGCCAAGCGTACCGATACGAACTCCTACCGTATCGGAACGCATGCCGGCCTGTCGGCGGTGACACGAAGTTGACGGCCGTTGGCCTCCCGAAATCAAGTCACAGTGAAATGAATGAAACCGGACGGATAACATGATTAACAATATTGACATCCTGAATGCCAGTATCCTGATCGTGGACGATCAGGAAGCGAATGTGCTGTTGCTGGAGCATATGCTGCGCGAAGTGGGCTATCAGCACATCACGTCGACGATGGATCCGCATGCCGTCTGCGCGCTGCATCTTGCCAATCAGTACGATCTGATCCTGCTCGACCTGCAGATGCCCGGGATGGATGGCTTCCAGGTGATGGAAGGACTCAAGGAAAATGATTTGGAGGGCTATCTGCCCGTTCTCGTGATCACCGCCCAACCGGGTCACAAGCTGCGTGCGCTCGCTGCCGGCGCCAAGGACTTCATCAGCAAGCCGTTCGATCTGGTCGAGGTCCGGACGCGCATCCGCAACATGCTGGAAGTGCGGCTGCTGTACAAAAAGCTCAAGAATTACAGCAAGGAGCTGGAGCAAACGGTGCAGGCGCGAACCGCCGAGCTGCGCGAAAGCGAAGCCCGCTATCGCAGCCTGACCGAGCTGGCTTCCGACTGGTACTGGTAGCAGGACGAAGCGGGGCAGTTCACCAAAACATCCGGCCCGGTACAGGAAATGCTCGGGCTCGCGGTTGATGCCCTGGGCGTGAAATCAGGCGCTGCCCAGGCAGCAGGCTGGAACGAAGCCGAGCGGGAAGCGTTGCAGGCTAAAATTGCCGCCCGGCAGCCCTTCCTTGATTTTGCTTTTCACCGTACCCATGCCGATGGTTCACAGCAACAGTTCAGGGTGAGCGGGGAGCCGATGTTCGATCAGTCCAGCCGCTTTATCGGATACCGTGGAATCGGCGTGGAACTCACCTCACAATAAAGGACATACAAAATCACGGCACGCACAATGGCCTCATCCCCTAATCCAAGCCAGAACCATCTTCTCGCCGCGCTGCCCGCGGCGGAATTCGACGCGCTGGCCGAGCACCTGGAATGGGTCGCGATGCCGCTGGGCAAAGTCCTCTGCGGGTCCGGCGAAACGCTGCAGCACGCCTACTTCCCCACCACCTCCATCGTGTCGCTGCACTATGTGACGGCGTCTGGCGCAACGGCTGAAACTGCAGGGGTGGGCAATGAAGGCGTAGTCGGCGTTTCCCTTTTTCTGGGGGGAGAAACCACGCCAAGCACGGCCGTCGTTCAGACCGCCGGCCACGCTTACCGGCTGGAGGGTCATTTGCTGAGGGAAGCCTTCAATCAGGCAGGCCTGATGCAGCGTTTGTTGTTGCGTTACACCCAGGCACTGCTGACACAGACCGCGCAGACAGCGGTCTGCAACCGGCATCATTCACTGGAGCAGCAGTTGAGCCGCTGGCTGCTGTTGACGCTCGATCGATTGCCCACGAATGAGTTGGTCATGACGCAGGAACTGGTCGCCAGCATGCTGGGTGTGCGCCGTGAAGGCATTACCGAAGCAGCCGGGAACCTGCAGCGCGCCGGGTTGATCAGTTACCGGCGTGGCCATATTTCAGTGCTTGACCGAACCGGACTGGAGACCCACGCGTGCGAATGCTACGCCGTCGTCAAAAAAGAATTGGCCCGCCTGCTGCCCGATGTGCTGCATCGTCAGGATTGTTCTACAACAAAGCGATAACCGCCTCCCCGTCCGCCAATCCCCCTACCCGATTTTTCAATTGATGCAGGGCAGGATCCTGCCCTGCATGTGCCTGGTTTAATTGCTGCTTATGTGCGTAAGCAGACAGACCGGGCAGCGCCTTTTCCATAAGATTCATGTGTCGGAGCCTGTCATGTGTGCTGCCTGAGTGCAGAACGTCCCTGGCGAAGAAAAATGTTTGCCCGGCACGATCTGCCGTTGCAGCCACCCCAGTCAAACCTTCTGAAAGTACGCAATGAAAACACTCAATCTCAACGTGATCGCGCTTGCAGTCAGCCTCGCACTCAGTACCGGTGCAATGGCACAAAACCTGTCGAAAACCGACTACAAGGCGGGCAAGGACGTGATCGCGGCTGAATACAAATTGGCCAAAACACGTTGCGCGCCGTTATCCGGCAACCCGAAAGATATCTGCGTGGCCGATGCCAAAGGCACCGAGGAAGTCGCACTGGCCGATCTCGAGGCCCGCTACAAACCCACCCGCGAGAACCGCTACGAAGCAAGTGTAGCCAGGGCTGAGGCTGACTATGCCGTGGCAAATGAGCGCTGCGACGACAAGGCCGGCAACGCGAAGGATGTGTGCGTGAAGGAAGCGAAAGCCGCACAGACGACAGCCAAGGCGGACGCCAAGGCGCAGCTCAAAACGTCTGATGCAAACGCGACCGCCAATGAGAAATCCGCCGCGGCACGCAGCAAGGCAAATGAACAAGCCGCCAAAGCCAACCAGGATGCGACGACAGCCAAGCTTGACGCCGAGTACACAGTGGCCAGGGAAAAATGCGACACCCTGGCTGGCAATGCAAAGGACGTGTGCGTGAATCAAGCCAAGCTTAACTTCGGTCAATAAAGCGAACTCGACCCGGTGCGAATCACCGGGAGCATGATCTTTAAGCAGGAGTGATGCCATGAACTCAATACATAGATTCACACTTGGCGCCGTTGCCGTTGCCGCAGCCTTGCTGCTCGGCCTGGGTGGGTGTGCCGGCATGTCGGCGCAGGATAAGAGTACCGCCATCGGCGCGGGTGTCGGGGCTGTCGGCGGTGCCGTTCTGACGGGCGGCAGCGCGGTCGGAACCGTTGGTGGTGCAGCCGTCGGCGGCATTGTCGGCCACGAGGTGGGCAAATGATGATCAACGTACTCAGCGCCAGCCTGCCCGGCCGGTGCATCACGCTTCATCATTGCGATGCGTCAGCTGAACGCATGCGCAACACGGTCATTGCCCAGATTCCGCATGCTGCGAAATCAACCCAGCCACGCCCGTTTCAAATCGAGTCGGCTAACAGGAGATTTAAATGATGACATTCAAAAAAACAGTCGGTGCAGCCCTGGTTATGAGCGGACTGCTTGTAGTCTTGTCCGGCTGCCAGAAACAGGAAGGCCCGGCGGAGCGAGCCGGCAAGGACATCGACCAAGCAACCGGGCAGGCTGGTGAGAAGATTGAACAAGTCGGTGAGAAGATCCAGGACGCGGCAAAGGGTGACAACCCGGACAAGTGATGGCACAGCGCGGCATGACGCCCAAACCTGAGCATTACGCGTCCGTTGCGCCAAGGCCAGTCCGGGTGCATAGGCGGTGCCATGCCTAGGCATTTTGGGTCAAGTCCCTTGAATGGGTTGAGGGGCGTCTTTCTGATCTGTGCCCTGGGTGTGGCGTACCCCGCAGTGGCAGCGCCGGATTCCGTTACGACCCTGCGCGCAAAATACGTGTTGTTGAAGGAGCCGTTGCGGCAGAACCAGTTCAAGCGGCCGCTGGTTCTTGATTCCACCGAAAACCCCAGTCATTTGTCGGGTGACATTTACGCCATCGCCAACTATCCGTTTGCCACGGTGAGTGCGGGCCTGAACAACCCCGATCACTGGTGTGAAATATTGCTCCTGCACATCAATACCAAATATTGTCATGCTGTACAGGGTTCGTCCGGCACGGTTCTGCGTGTCAATGTCGGCAAAAAGACACCCGAAGAACTGGCCAATGCGGCGCAGATCGATTTCAACTACAGCGTCGCTGCGGCGACCCCGGAATATATTGAAATCAAGCTCGACGCCAAGGATGGCCCGCTGGGCACCAGCAACTACCGCATCCTGCTGCAAGCGGTGTCGCTGCCAAACGCCAAAACGTTTGTGCATCTGACCTACGCGTACGCCATCAATTTTTCCGGGCGGCTGGCCATGCAGTCGTATCTCGCGACAATCGGCAGCGACAAGGTGGGGTTTACCTTGGTTGGCAAGCAGGCCGATGGACAGCCGGACTATATCGGCGGGGTGCGCGGCCTGGTGGAACGCAACACGATGCGTTATTACCTCGCAATCGATTCCTTTCTAGGGGCGGCTCCGGCTGCGCCGGCCGCCCGGTTCGAGAAACGCTTGCAGAGCTGGTTTACGGCAGTCGAGTTTTATCCCCGGCAGTTGCATGAGATGGATCGGGCAGCGTATCTCGAGATGAAACGCGCCGAGTATGCGCGGCAGCAGACGGTATATTGATCCGCCGCGCTTCGGCATGGCGACCAGAACTGCATGGGCCGCAGGGTTTACCTTCCTGCTGGTTCAACCGAAAATTCGGAGCGTGTTTTCCGCCGGGTTGCGCCGGAAAACACACATGGCCAGCGCGCCAGATCAGGCCCAGCAGGATCACCACCAGCAGTCCCGACCACCACTGGGACCGTAACCCCATGGCAGCGCATCAATGCCGCTTGCCTCGGCGCACCCGCATCAGGCTTGCAACGGAATGTTCCGTTGTTTCATCGCGGCGATGGCGCCTTGCCAAATCACACGGCAAACCCGGTTGATCCGGTTAAGTCGTCGCATGATCTTAGTCACTTGAAGGTGACCGTCTTTACGACACCGCACACAGCGCTTTTCTGCGCGCGGGTGACAGGCGCACGCGCCTGCGGCCAACGAAGGCTGAGATTCCTGCCAGGCAATCGTAATTGGTCAGACCGTGACCTGTGTGCGCCACCGTACCGACTGCACTTGCGTATCCCGATAACCTCGCACATGCATCAGTAGCTTTCATTAAAAAGTTTGCTTGGCTTCATGCTGGTTTCATTTGCAGCCTGTCGCTGCGCGAGGCCAACCCTGGCGGGCGACCGGACGAAGGATGCGCGACTGGTAATTCCGCCAGTCGGGTTCCACACACAAGGAGTTTGAAATGGACTGGAATATCGTTGAAGGCAACTGGAAGCAGGTCAAGGGTCAGGTCAAGGCACAGTGGGGCAAGCTCACTGACGACCACCTCGACGTGATTGCCGGCAAGCGCGATCAACTGGCGGGCAAGATCCAGGAGGCTTACGGCATCACGAAAGACGAAGCCGAGCAGCAGATCAAGGACTTTGAACAGAACAGCAAGGACAACCATCCTTAACCGTGCAGCGTGTCACCCCACTTGAGCATCAGGCAAGTCTTTTAACAACAGGAGCCACACCATGAAACGTTTACTTTTCGCAGCAGCACTTGCCGTTGCCGCCTCGGCCGTTCCGGCGCTCGCAGCGGATGTCGGCGTGTCCATCAGCATCGGCCAGCCCGGCTTCTATGGCCGCATCGACATCGGCGACTACCCGCAGCCGCGACTGCTTTATCGGGAGCCGCGTGTGATTTATCGGGAAGCGGCAAGAGAACCGATCTACCTGCACGTGCCACCCGGCCACGCGAAGAACTGGCGCAAACATTGCCGGCAGTACGATGCGTGCGGCGAGCGGGTCTACTTTGTTCAGGACAGTTGGTACAACCAGGTGTACGTTCCCCGCTATCAGAAGCGTCATCATGATCGCCGTGACGAACGCGGAAATGATCATCGCGGGGGCAAGAACGACCGCCATGACGATAATCGTGACCACAGCCGCAGTCGTTACTAAGCGGCAGGCGTAATCACGCCGGGCTCAAGCCTTTGCAACGTCGTCGGGATCTTTGTGCCGATCACGCCGAGAGCGACATGATGGATGGTTCGGATTTTTGCTATGTGTGATAGCGAACAGAACTTTTTTACAGATCGCCGGATCATCGCTTTTCCCAACTCACTGAATATAAGGACAGACCATGAAAACCAAACTCGTAACCAGCCTTTTCATTATCGGTACGCTGCTGGCCCCTGTTGCGGCGCTCGCCTCCGATGCCGCCGAACGCCATGCGGATCGTGAGCATCCCATGACCTGGGTCAAGGATTCGATGATTACAACCAAGATCAAGGCCAAGCTGGCTGCAGATCACCCGGGCAGCATGAAACATATCCGCGTCGATACCGACAAGGATGGCGTGGTGTGGATGACCGGCACGGCCAATAACCAGGAAGAAATTGATCAGGCGCTGTCGACGGCACGCAATACCGCGGGCGTGAAATCGGTGTGGAGTGATATCACCATCAAGAACGACAAATAAGGTCGCGGCGTCGATCCGGACGCCAAGCCGATGCCGCTCGCGCCACAAAACATGACCAGAAGCAATGCATCGCTTCTGGTCTTGCCGTATCTGCCATTCCAGCGCGCACCATCCAGGGTGGTCCTCCGGTGGTCGAGCCGCAGCAACGGCGGTCATTCACCCCGACGGACCTAGACTTGTGTTCCGGAATATCGATGCCCAGACCGTTTCCATATTCGCCTGTTTAACATTTACGCTGAGTCGAACGAAATAGTGCGCTATGTGTGATGGCGAACGGAACGGACTGGGTATTGGGCGTATTTATTTACTTGTTGGTATAAGCCGCTTGACGTATGAATAAAGAAGTCCTGTTGCCCCGCGCAATGGATACCGCGTCTGGTGAGATTTTTGGGTGTTGTTGGAGTCAAATTGAATAGGAGTGAAAATCATGCTTGAAACAATTGCAGTCATCCTGATCATCCTGTGGTTACTGGGGTTGGTTTCCTCGTACACCATGGGCGGATTCATCCACATTCTCCTGGTCATCGCAATCGTGGTGATTCTGATTCGCCTGATTCGATGATGGTCTGATGCCGTAGCCGGGTTCGCCCGCGAAAAGGGTTTCACGTCGACGTCGAGTGCCGCCCCGGACCGCAGTATCAGCGATTCGGGGCGTGATGTTGTGGCCTGTATTTGAAATCACAGCCAGCGTTCGTTCCGTATCGGATGCCTATACTGGTAAAGGCCATGTTTATTTAACTGGAGGTTACACAATGCTGAAAATTCGTAACGTCATACTCGTGATGGGGGTGCTGATGACCCCACTGGTTGCTTCATCTGCGGTTGCCGAGGTGAACATCGGTATCGGTATCGGGTTCCCGGGCGTCAGCATCGGGATCAACTTGCCGGCCTACCCGCGACTTGTTCGCGTGCCGGGCTACCCGGTCTACTATGCGCCCCAACTGGAAGCGAACTTCTTCTTCTATGACGGTATGTACTGGGTTTTCCATCATGACAACTGGTACGCGAGTTCCTGGTACAACGGGCCCTGGGCGTTTGTGCAGCCCGATTATGTTCCGGTGTACATCCTGCGCGTTCCGGTGCGCTACTATCGCCAGCCGCCAAACTATTTCCGTGGATGGCGGGCTGATGCGCCGCCCCGTTGGAAAGAAAACTTTGGCCGTGACTGGGACCAGCGTCGAGGTGACTGGGACAAATGGGACCGCCGTGCTGCCCCGCCCCCCGCCCCGCCCCCTGTTTATCAGCGGCAGTATTCAGGCGATAACTATCCCCGGCAAGTGGAGCGGCAGCGCGAGCTTCAACAGGAGAAGTATCGCTACCAGCCACGTGAGCCCGTAGTGCAGCAACAGCGGAGCAGGGACCCGGGCAAGGCTCAGGACCCAGGCAAGGGCCGGGGCCAAGATAAGGGTCAGGGCCGTAACAGGTAGTCGTACAGGCGGGCCGATCTTCGTCTTCACGGGCGCTAGTTCGGCCGTTTGCGCTGTCCATCGTTGCAGCGTCGGGCCAAGCCTTAACCGGCTTCACTGACGCTCGCATCCGGTAGTCGTCATGGCAGCCGGGGTAGGTAGCTCGTTTAGCCTGTCCACGCAGTATTGTGCGCGACTGTTACCCCGTGCAGAATCACGTTGAATTGAATTGTCGTCATTCCGTGAAGGGGGACGCCAGAATGCGCACGCGCTTGGACCGGGCCAATGTCAAAATCACTTAAAACCCTCAGTGTGGTCATCGGCGCACTCATCGGAGTGCTTGTCCTCGTTGCAATTGCCCTGTTTCTTTTTCTGAACGCCAATGCCTTCAAGCCCCGGTTTGAGGCGGCTGCCTCGGACGTTTTTGGGATGGAAGTCAAAGTCGGCGGCCATATGGGGGTCGGCTTCTTCCCCGGGTTGCTGGTCACCCTGAACGATGTCCATATCCGTAACCGGGGCTCAGAGATCGCCACTGCACAGCAGGCCAGGATCGGAGTCGAGTTCCTCCCGCTGCTCCACAAGGCGGTCCGGATCGAGCAGATCGAGCTGGAACACCCGAACATATCGATCGAGAAGGGCCACGATGGCAGATTCAACTTCGAAAAACCGGAGGCGGTCCGAGGACCGTTGGCTGACCTGAACCTGGCAAAAGTATCTTTTTCGAACGGGACGTTCCACTACGCAGACAAACAGACCGGAGCAGGATTCGAGGTCGGTGATTGCAGCCTGGACGTGCGTCGCCTGCAGCTTGCCGGCAGGAACCACCCGGGCATCATGAAGCAGCTTTCCTTGACGGCGGATCTCGCCTGCGGGGATGCCCGGACAAAGGACTACGCCGCATCCGACTTGAAGTTATCGGTTGCCGGGCAGCGCGGGGTGTTCGATCTCAAGCCGCTCACGATGCGCGTCTTCGCCGGGCAAGGCTCGGGGACGATTCATGCGGACTTTACGGGTGAAGCGCCCCGCTACCAGCTTCGCTATGCCCTTTCGCAGTTCCGCATCGAGTCGTTCCTGAAGAAGCAGTCGCCGCAGCAGTCGGCACAAGGCCCGATGGATTTCACGGCGAACCTGTCGATGCAGGGAGACACCATGAACAAACTGAGGCAGACCTCGGAAGGCCATATCTCGCTGCGGGGCAAGAACCTCATTCTCAATGGTCGCAATCTCGATCAGGTGTTCGCCCGGTTTGAATCCAGCCAGAGCTTCAATCTGGTGGACGTGGGCGCCCTCTTCTTTGCCGGCCCGGTCGGCCTGGCGGTCACCAAGGGGTACGA
>JBBQDI010000026.1:0-10426 GCA_038319505.1 Burkholderiales bacterium | reverse complement strand
CACGCCGTCTTTCACGATGTCGCGCTCATGACAGGCGACGCCTTCGCTGTCGAAGGGCGCGCTGCCGAGGCCGTTGGGGATGAAAGGCATTTCCCGGATTTGCATCAGCGGCGCGAACACGTCCTTGCCCAGGCTGTCGAGCAGAAACGACGATTTGCGGTACAGACTGCCGCCCGAAACTGCCGCGACGAAATTGCCGATCAGGCCGGTGGCGATCTGCGCTTCGAAGATCACCGGGCAGGTGCTGGTGTCGAGCTTGCGGCCGTTCAGACGCCGTACGGTGCGCGTGCCGGCGATGCGGCCCACCGCTTCGGGGGAGTCGAGGTCGTTTGCATTACGCGCGCTGGTATACCAGTAGTCGCGCTGCATCGCGCCCTTGTCTTCGCCAATCACCGCAACCGACATGCCGTGACGCGAACCGGCATAGCCGTTGCAGAAGCCGAGGCTGTTGGCATAGATGAAATGCGAGGTGTGGCAGCTGACGCCCGCGCCTTCCGAGTTGGTCAGCCGCTTGTCGATTGCCAGGGCGGCGGCTTCGCAGGCACGCGCACGTTCGGCGGCTTCTTCCACGGTCAGTGCCCATGGGTGGTAAAGGTCGAGATCGCGTATGTCTTTGGCCACCTTGTCGGCATCCGGCAGTCCGGCGCAGTCGTCTTCGGCGGTGAAACGGGCGATGGTCATGGCTTTCTCGACCGCGCTTTTCAGCGCTGCTTCCGACAGATCGGAGGTCGAGGCATGGCCACGGTGCAGGCCGATGTGGACCGTAACGCCCGCGCCCTTGTCCTTGTTGTATTCGATGGTCTCGATTTCACCCTGGCGCACGCTGACATTCTGGCCGACCCCTTCGGAAATCTCAGTGTCGGCAGCGGTGGCTCCCTGCCTGGCAGCGTGTTCGATGACGATCTGGGACAGGGCTATGAGCTGGTCTCGGGTGTAACTGAATTGGGAGCGGGGCATATTGAATTTACACAAGGTGGAGGGCGCGAATACGCTTTTATGGGGTCAGTAACTACAATGTCGATAATAACAGCAACCGAAAGCCCCGCCGTGCGCCTGATTGATCCCGATGCAGAACTGGAATTTGACCCCGAAGACGTCTATGACGGTCCCAGCAAGAGCCAGCAAAAACGCGATGTAGAAGCGCTGCAGGTGCTGGGCGAAGAACTCGTCAAGCTGCCCGATTCGCAGTTCAAACGAATGGATTTGCCTGAAAACCTGCGCATTGCCGTGGCTGCCTGCCGCAAGATCACCCAGAACGGTGCGTTGCGGCGGCAAAAGCAATATATCGGCAAGCTGATGCGCAGCGTCGATCCGGCGCCGATTCAGGCGCAGATCGATATCTTTAACGGCGCATCGGTGGCGGAAACGGCCAAGTTGCATCAAGCCGAAAAATGGCGCGACAAGCTGATTGCTGACGACGAGGCGCTGACGATCTTCCTCAACGCGTATCCCGATACGGATGTGACCCATCTGCGGCAAATCATCCGCAATGCACGTGATGAAGCGAGGCTCAACAAGCCGCTCAAATCCTTCCGGGAGATATTCCGGGTGATCCGTGAGGCCATGCAAGCAAAAGACGTTTAATAAAGGGAGAAGGCAACATGTGGGGACGACTAGCCAAAATTGCCTTGAGCCTGCCGGTTTTGATCGTCACCGGGCTGTTTGGTTTGTATCTGGTCTTCGGATTTTTTCTGGTCGACCCGCTGGCCAAAAAGCTGCTGCCATGGGTGGGCGAGAACAAGCTCGCCAGCCAGTTGAGTGTGCAGCAGGTCAAGTTCAATCCGCTTACCCTCGAAGCCACGATCGACGGACTCAAACTGGCTGAAATGAACGGCGCGCCACTGGCCGGTTTCAACCGTTTGTACGTCAACCTTGACACCACCGGTCTGTTCCGTTGGGCCTGGCGCATTCAGGATATCCAGCTTGATCAGCCACACGCCACCGTCGAGGTGCGTCGCGGTGGAAAGTTGAATTGGGGCGCGCTGATCGCCAAACTCAACGAGGACAAGAAACCGCCGTCCGACAGCATGGCACGCGTGCTGATTGATCACATCAAAATTGACAACGGCGATATCGATTACACCGACGCCAACCGACCAGGCAAACCGTTCAAGGCGTCGTTGCAGCCGCTTGGAATCGAACTGGATGGCCTCTCCACCCTGCCCGAGGATCGGGGGGATTACCTGATTTCAGCCAAGTTGCCGGAGCAGGGCGGCACGCTCAAATGGAAAGGTAACGTTGGGCTCAATCCCGTTGCGTCGAAGGGTGAACTCGGACTGCAGGGCGTTCGCCTGACCAACTTGCTGCGCGTGATCAAAGGCCCGCGCAATTTCGACATTCCATCCGGCACGCTCGCGGCCGGGTTGCATTACCGATTTGCCATGGTGGTCGATAAAGCGGGTGAGGATGTGCCCTGGCTGCAAATCAAGGGCGCCAATCTGGTGGTGCAGAATCTGGTGCTGGCGCCGCGCGGCGCCGCCGCGTCCGTGCTGGAACTTGCCGAGGCGCGCGTCAGCGATGCGAACCTGGATCTGGTACAACGTCAGGTCACCGTGGCGGGCGTGCGTTTGACCGGCGCCAAGCTCGCCGCGACGCGGGACGTCAAGGGGGTACTGGACTGGCAAACGCTGTTTGCCGCGGCTGAAGGTGGCCCTGCTCCCAAGACGAAGGCGGCTGCAACCGCTGCCCCCATCGCTCCATGGAAAATCGACGTGCGCGAAATCAAGCTGGCCGACTGGGCGGCGCGTTTTACCGACCAGGGCTTTTCCTCGCCGCTCGGGGTGACGGCCGACGGCTTCGGCCTGACCGCGGCGCTGTCGGGCGAAGTTGGCGTCACGACCGACATCGACATCGGCCCGGTGACCGCAGCGCTGGGTCCGATCCGGGTGAAGTCGGGGTCGCAGCAGGTGGCGGCGTTGCAGCACGCGGCGCTGGTCAACGCGGGGATGAAGCTGGCGGAAAACCGGCTCGTGATCGAGGCGCTGGAACTGAATGGTGGCAAAACCACCGTCACGCTGAACAAGCACAAGTCGCTCAACTGGATCGATATTCTGAAAAAAGCCCCCGGCGCGCCTGCCGCTGCCCCGGCCAGGCCGGAAACCGCAACAGTTTCACCTATCGACGTGCAACTCGCGCGCCTCAGCCTCAACGGTCTCGAAGTCGATATCGTCGATCAGTCGCCCAATGCACCGGTCAGGATCAATGTCGTCAAGGGCTTCGCCACCCTGAAAAACCTCAGCCTTGATCTAAACAAGGCGGTGCCGCTGGAAGCCGGTTTTGCACTCAAGCAGGGCGGCCGTCTCGATGCCCGCGGCACGATCATTCCGGGCAAGGCCTCGGGCAAACTGGATATCAAGCTGGCGGGATTGTCGCTGATATCGTTTGCGCCTTACGTCAACCAGGTTGCCAAGCTCAACCTGCGTTCAGGAACGGCGGCGACGCGAGGCAGCCTGACGTTTGCGCAGGCCAAGTCGGGCATGAAGCTGGATTTTCGTGGTGGCTTCGTGGTGGATGATCTGGCGATCACCGAAGAGGAAACCGAGGAGGCCTTCCTCGGCTGGAAGAAATTGTCGACTAATAGCCTGAAGCTCAGGCTCAATCCCAATCGCTTGAGCATGAATGAACTGGTCGCGTTGAACCCGTTCGGCAAGGTGATCATTTTCGAAGACAAGTCGGTCAACCTGCAGCGCATTTTGCGCACTTCGGCATCGGACAAGTCAGCAGCCCAATCCAAAGCGCCCGCCAAGTCGCCGGCACCTGCCCAGCCGAATCCGTTTCCGCTGGACATCGAGCGGCTGCGCATCGTTGGCGCCAATGCGGAATTCGCCGACCTTTCGCTGACGCCGCAGTTTGGAACGCGCATGCACGATCTCGGCGGCGTGGTGACCGGCCTGTCGACCGATCCGGCGGCAACGGCGCAGGTGGAGCTCGATGGCAAGGTCGACGCGTTCGGCTCGGCGCGCGTACGTGGCTCGATCAAGCCGTTCCGCGCAACCGAGTTTACTGATCTGAAGCTCACCTTCCGCAATCTTGAAATGGCCAATCTGACCCCTTACTCGGGAAAATTTGCCGGCCGCCGGATCGATTCCGGCAAGCTCTCGGTCGACCTCGAATACAAGATCAGGCAGCGTCAGCTGGCGGGCGAAAACAAGTTCGTGATCAACACGCTCAAGCTGGGCGAACGGGTCGATAGTCCGGACGCGATGAGTTTGCCGCTCGATCTTGCCATCGCCCTGCTGGAAGACAGCAACGGCATCATCGATCTCGACCTGCCGATTTCGGGCAGCCTCGACGACCCGCAGTTCAGTTACGGCAAAATTGTCTGGAAGGCCATCGTCAACGTGCTGACCAAACTGGTGACCGCCCCTTTCCGCGTGCTTGGCAAGCTGTTGGGTGTCAGTGCGGAGAAGATGGAAAGCGTGACCTTTGATCCGGGCAGCAGCACCGTGTTGCCGCCCGAACAGGAAAAACTGAAAACGCTGGCCGAAGCCATGGCCAAGCGTCCCGCACTGACGCTCACCATCGAACCGGGCTATGATCCGGCATCGGATCGGCGCGCCCTGCAGGTGCAGGCCATGCGTCGCGAAGTGGCTGCAGGGTCGGGGCTCAAACTCGCAAAGGACGAGGAACCGGGCCCCGTGGACGTCAACAATTACAAGGTTCAGACCTGGCTGGAAGACCGCTACACGGAACGCGTCGGCAAGGCGGAGTACCAGAAACTGCGCGCCAGCTTCAAGGCCAAGCAGGAAGGAGGTGCGAATCCGCTTACGGACAGCGTGCTGGTCGAACGGCTCGCCCGCAGCTTCAAGGCACGCGATACCGGCCCGGTATCCGCTTTCCATACCGAACTGCTGGAGCAACTCATACAAAAAACGGCCATCGACGACTCGGTGCTCGACAAGCTGGCGCAGGCTCGCGGGCAGGCGATGCGCGCATCCCTGGTCAAATACGGGCTGGTGAGTGGACGCGTCAGCGTCGCCGCGGCCATCAAGCAGACGGCCAAGGACAAACAGGTGGGCAGCAAGATGAACCTGGGCGCTGGAAAAGCGGTGCCAGCCACGCCGTCGACAGCGCCCGCTACGGCCATGCCTTGACGGCGGTTCAAGCGGGAGACAGTCTGGCCGTTATGGGTGGGTCTCTCGTCCAGTACTCGCCACCATGACGTTTCGCCGATTCCGTATTTTATTGTTGCTGGGCATCCTGGCCGCAGCGCTGGGTTTGACCTGGCTTGAACAGACCATGGCGCGTGGCTGGCGGGGGCCGCTTGATGTGGCGGTGATCCCGATCAATGGTGATGGTTCGGAACAGGCGACCGAAACAATACGTGCGTTGAAGGTTAGTGACTTCGATGAGATCAATGCTTTCATGGAACGCGAGACTGCGCGTTTCGGGGTAAAGCAATCACCGGCGATGAAGCTGGCTTTGCTACCGGAACTGCACGAACGGCCGCCCGTCCCCCCGCACGATGGCAGCGTACTGAAAACCGTGTACTGGAGTTTGAAGCTGCGTTGGTGGGTGTATCAGCAGTCGGGCGAATGGCTGCCGCAGCTCGGCAAAATCAAGTTGTTTGTGCTGTATCACGCGCCGGAAGATGGCGTTGCGCTGGACCATTCACTGGGGCTGCAAAAAGGCTTGATTGGGGTGGTGCATGCGTTTGCCGATGACCGGCAGGCGCAGCAAAACAATATTGTCATTGCGCATGAGCTGTTGCACACCCTGGGGGCAACCGACAAATACGACGCCGTGGGCAGGCCGCTCTACCCGCAGGGCTATGCGAACCCCGAACTGCCGCAACGGATGCCGCGCCACCAAGCTGAAATCATGGCCGGACGACTGGTGAATGCCGCCGGGCAGCTGGTGATGCCACCCAGTTTGCAACAGTGTGTGATCGGCGCCATGACGGCGCATGAAATCAATCTCGATGAAGGGTTCAGGCAGCGGTTTTCATCTGGCCGTTGAGGCGATTCGTTGCTGGTTGAGCCGCGCCAGACCATAGTGGATAAATGCCAGCGCGGCGAGAACCGGCCCCAACAGATTCAGCAGTGGCACAAATTGCACCAGCCCGGTCAGCAGCCCCAGCCCCCACCAGCCGCCCCGTTCGCTTTTGAAAAGTGTTGTCATTTCACTGCCGCTGGCATGCTCGGCTATGGCGTCATAGCGGAACAGGCGCTGATTCAGATAGGCCGCTGCCACGAACGGAATGATCACGCCCACGCCGATCAGCCACAGCGGCAGGGTCACCAGCCACAAGACAGCAAACACCCCGATTGCGATCACCGCATTCCAGATGCTGCCGATGACACTGCCGCCGTTCTCGCGTTTGAGTTGCGGATAGTCGCGTTCGGCCACTACGCGAATCAGGGTGGGCATGGCAAACAACGCGGTGAGGACGAGCGCGGTCAACATCACCATCGGCACGAACAGCATCAGGTGCAGCAGCGCCTGGACGCCGTTGGCGACCCACACCGGTTCAAGCCCGGCCAGCCAGGTCTGGATGCCGATCCTGTCGAGCCCGTATTCAAGCCAACCGGAGAAGGAGCTCCAGAATGTGATGCCCAGCGCCAGCCACAGTAGCAGGGCGACCAGCATCGGCCAGATCACCACCCACAACACGCGCAGGCTGAACAAATCACGCAGCGCGCGTGCCAGCGAATCGAATAGGGTGATCATGGCGTTGTCCTTAATGCGGATTTGGGTCGGAACACGGCGATGGTTTCGGGCCTGGCTTCGAGATAGGGGCCGCCTATCAGGTCGATGCAGTACGGCACCGCAGCAAAAATGCCGTCGAGGGTTTCCTTGATTGCCTTGGGCTGCCCGGGCAGGTTGAGGATCAGGCTGGCGCCACGGGTGACGCCTACCTGGCGCGACAGGATGGCAGTCGGCACATATTTCAACGATACGGCCCGCATCGCTTCGCCAAAACCGGGCAGCACCTTGTGCGCGATGGCGAGCGTGGCTTCGGGCGTGACATCGCGCGGCGAGGGGCCGGTGCCACCGGTTGTCAGGATGAGCGAACAACCTTCAGTATCGGCCAGATCGATCAGCGTGGTTTCGATCAGCGCCTGCTCGTCGGGGATCAGGCGGGTGACGAATTCGGCGGGATTGGCCAATATTTCGCCAAACCAGGCCTCGAGCGCAGGCAGGCCTTTATCTTCATAGACGCCGCTACTGGCGCGGTCGCTGATGGAAACCAGACCGATGCGGATGGAGTCGTGTGTCATATGGTTGGAAAAGAAGGTTGCATGAATGCCTGAATCTAGCAGAATGTAGATTAACAGGCTGATAAGAGAGCCGAAGGAGAACCGAATGAACGCAATCAAAACCCTGATGATGGCATGCTGTCTATGGGCCACAGCGGTGCTGGCCGACCCACCCCCCGGCTATCCCTTTGTCAATTACGACAGTGGACTCAAGGCCGCGCGTGCGAGCGGCAAGCCGATATTTCTCTACTTTGGACGCTATGGCTGTGCGTGGTGCGAGCACACCAACCAGAAGACTTTTTCCGACGCTGCACTGAAAAAGCTGTACAGCGATAACTACGAACTGGTGTATGTCGATGCCGAGTCCGGGCGACGGCTGACGCTGCCTTCCGGCGAGCGCATCACCGAGGCCGAACTTGGGGTGCGGTTGCAGGCGTTTGCCACGCCGCTGTTCGTCTATCTGACATCGAAGGGCGACAAGATCCTGCAGGCGCCAGGCTTCAAGACGGTGCAGGATTTTCGCGATTTTGACCAGTATGTGCATGGCGGGATTTACAAGCAGAAGACGCTGCTCGAATTTCTGGGCAGCAAGTCGTGAGAGCAGCAGTGCTGCTGCTCGCGGTGCTGGCTATCCCCGCGCATGCCGCTTGGGAGTGGAGTGCAGCGGTGAATGTCAGTTCGGTTCAGGGCGCTGCAATCTTTCCGCATATGGAGTCGGCCAATCGCCAGGGGGTGGCGGTGTCGGGCGACAGCGTGGGCGTGGTATGGGAAGACAACCGCACTGGCAGCTCGCAGTGTTATCTGGCAACGAAGCCTGCAAGCGCTGAGAAGTTCATGCCGGAAATCCAGTTGAGTCAAACCGAATGCTATGAACCGGTGGTGAGTGCATTGGGTGCGGGCCGCTTTGTGGCGGCGTGGGAGGAGGCTGGGCATGTCCGTGCGCGAATCGTGCCGGGTGGAGCATCCATCAATTTGACAGATGCCGAAGCCGCACAGGTCACGTTGGCTGCAGGATCGGGCAAGCTCTTTGCTGCATGGACCGAAAAGGCAGGGCAATATCACCGCATCATGGTGGCCCAGTTGACGGCAAAATCGAAGACGCCGAGCGTGATCTTTGCCCACCCCGTGGAAGCCGCCGCGCCGACGGATGAACAGGGGTGGCCCGCACTGGCGGTGGCGGGTGACGGCAGCGTGACCGTGGCGTGGGAGGACCGCCGCGACCACCATACGGTGCCGATGGTGAGCAGCAGCCGCGATGGACGAAGCTTTGCGCCACCGGTCCGGCTGAGCGACAAGCAAAGTGGCAGCGCACCGGGCGGTTTGGGGGCGGGAACGGGGGCGATGCGACCGACACTCACGCCTTGGGGCAAACAAGGGGTCGCCGCAGCCTGGCTCGACAAACGCGATTTCCTCTCGGGTTATGACGTGTATGCGGCGCTGGATGACGGGTCGCGCCACTTTGGTAGAAACATCAAAGTGCAAGACAGCTTTGGCGACAACATGGTGCAGTGGCACGCGCAGATCGTCGGCGATGCCAGTGGTCGACTGTTGGCACTGTGGGACGACGCGCGCGATGGCACGCCAGATGTGTGGCTGGCCGAGTGGAACGGCGAAGTGTTTGGCGATAATGAGGCGGTGCCGGCCGCGTCTGGTTCAGGTGCGCAATCCGACCCGATCGCGGCAATTGAGGGCTTGGGACGCTTGCATCTGGTCTGGCTTGAACACGATGAGAAAAGTGGCACGCGCATCCGATATGTGCGAGGTGTGCGGCGCTAAGCGTGTGAATTCAGATCCAGCCGAGTCGCTTCAGTCGTCGATATAAAACCAGCATGCCCAATCCTGTCAGCAGCAGCAAGGCTGGATAAGCCCATGGCCATTTCAGTTCGGGCATGTCAATGAAGTTCATGCCATAAAGACTGAATACCACCGTGGGCAATGCTAGCAAGGCACCCCAACCCGCCATCTTCTGCACGGATTCATTCTGCTTGACCGACAATGCGGCGAGATGAAACTGCATGGCATCCGATGTCGATATGCGCAGACGGTCTATGGTGGCCGATACCCGTACCGCATGGTCGTGGATGTCGCGGTAATACGCCTTCAGTTCCCTGGTGGACAACTCCGGATGCAGGCGAATCAGGTTCTGTGTGATTTCCTGCATCGGTTCGGCGGCGTCGCGCAATGCGGTGAGGTCGCGTTTCATTTCATATAGCTGTTCCAGCATGTCGCGTTCCGGCTCGGCTCGGCGCATCAGTTGGCTCTCGAGCGACTGAAACCGGTCCTGCATGCCCTCGATTACCGGTCTGAACCGGTCGACGATGAGATCGAGTACCAGATACAGCGCGTAGGGTGCGGTCACCTTGATGCCGCTGGGGGAACGCTGCAGGCGATCACTTACCCGCTGGTAGCTGCTGCCGCTGTCGTGCCGGATGGCGGCAACGAAATTTCTGCCAACAAACACATGCGTTTCGCCAAGTTCCATTCGCTCCTCCCACAGCTGGGCAGTGCGCGTGGCAATGAACATGTGCCCTTCGTATTCTTCGAGTTTGGGGCGCTGGTGGATGGAAATCGCATCTTCCAGCGCCAGCGCATGGAGGCCGAGTTCCTCGCCCAGACGCGTGATGGTATGGGTATCGGGTGACTTCAGTTCGATCCAGATGAAACGATCCGGCTGGCCAACATGATCGCTGATATCGTCAAAATCGATGACTTGAGATTTTGAATCGTGGAAGAGCAGACAGTCGATGATGAACTCCGGTAGTAAAAGATGAGCCCCGTTTCTCAGCTAGCGATGGCGCGCACGCTTTGAGGAAGCGAACGGGTTTAATTCAAAATGGCAACGTGAGATCAGGTGCAGCCTGCTGGAACACACGGCGGAAATCGGCCTGGATTTTATTCAGTGCATCGGCGGTGTCGGCCTCGAAGCGCAACACAATTACCGGCGTGGTGTTGGACGGGCGCGCGAGTCCAAAGCCGTCGGCATATTCCACACGCAGGCCATCGAGGGTGATGATTTCCTGGGCATCCGGAAAGTGCGCGGTTTTCTGAAGCGTATCCATCAGCGTGTAATGCTCGCCCTCGGCCATCTTGATGTTGAGTTCGGGGGTATTCACCGTGTCGGGCAGGCCGTGCAGGGTGGCGTTGATGTCAGCTTGTTTGGAGAGGTATTCGAGCAGACGCGCGCCGGCATAGAGTCCGTCATCGAAGCCGAACCAGCGCTCCTTGAA